>JAWLFI010000146.1:0-3665 GCA_041685645.1 Saprospiraceae bacterium
ATGCCCAGTAAGAGTGTGAAAATCAGTATTTTGCTTGACATAATAGTAAGATACAACTTTTTAGTTTTTAAATTGAATGACCTCTTCTTTTTCCTTCATTACAAGAGTAATCTCAGTAGTTTCGCCGGGTAATACCGTTACAGATCCCCGTGATTTCATCTCGAAATTTCGGCTCCATCCGGAATCCAGTAGCTGGTAGCTCCATTCACCCGGCATGAGTTGAATCCACTCAAAAGAGCCATCTTTGTTCACTTCGGTCACTTTTGTTTCATCCTCATTCTGCAAGCGCATAATCATATGGGACGGAGCTTGTCTGTCTTTCAGTTCAAATTCAATCCGGCCCTTAACCTGACCTGTAGTGGTAAGAATAAGTTTGATTTCCTTTTTTTCAGCTGGTCCCAGGCTTACTTTTCTGGAATAACCATTGAGCGGGCGATCAAATAAAGGGAGGCTATTTTTGTCGATAAATAATTGGTGCTCTCCCGGTCGGATACCACGGAAAAGGAATTGTCCTTCCGAGTCGGTCACAGCGGTTTGCCCGGCAAATTTCAGTGTAATTCCCTCTACATTTTGGTTTTCCTTCGGCAGGATTGCTCCCGACAAGTCTGCGATGTCTTTCCGTTTGGATAAGGCCAGATTAATTTCATATAAATAAGAAAGCGACAAGAAATAGTTTCGTTGATCCAGGGTGTTTCTAAAAATATTATAACTAAAAAAGCCAGAGAGTTGATGGGGGCCCCAGTTGACATTTATACTAGAGTTAATCAGACTTCGATCTTCATTTACTTGTTCCAGAAGGAAGTTGTTACGGTAATTGATTGTGGCTGACAGATATTTATTCCAATGGTAACCGGCATTGATTCCGTAAAGGAAAATATTGGTGACTTGTTGATCATATCGGTTGGTTCTCAGATATTGCCCCAATCCACCCAGCTGGAAATTTCGTCCCAATTGCATATTGAATTGGTTGAGGAAATTAAAACTTGCTTGTGTGCTTTGGCCGGTCTCAGCGAGAAGGTTGGTGGTCTCTCCCACTTCCGCTTCTGACCTCCATTGAAACTTATTTTTACGAAATCGGAATCTCATCCTCACTGTGTTTTCGTTGTAGTGGAATCGCTTAGGTTCAAATCGATCTTCTCCGGTGCGTCGAACCACGCCCATGAGGAGAAATGCGCTTTTTGATAAGCGATAACTCACATTGAGAAATTGCGAGGTCACGAACGGAGCGGCCACCTGAAAGGTATCCAGTGAGGGATTGGAAATGTTATAGGTTCCATTCAGGCTAAACGACCATCTATCAATGGAATAGTTGGCATTGGAGTTAATGATGGTCGAATTATTGAAAAAGCCCCGGTAATTGCGATCCGAATGCAAGGCATTGACATTGAGACCGAAGCGAGAAAATTTAGCGCGAAGATCTGCACTGGCTCCAAAACCGATGGACTCCGCTTGTTGGCTTGCGGAGACTTCGGCATCGAATTTGATATTTCGCATGACAAACTCCGACCCCAGCCCAATGAGGTGTGCTGTATTTTGTTCATTGAATCTCTTTTGAAGTCCGGTTAGTTTCACATTCCAGGATTCATTGACGAAATATCGCCCGGAAAGCGCCGCTATAGAAGAAATATCCCGATTGAACCGGGGGCGATGATACATGGCATTTGCGCTCCATTTGCCCCATCTTTGATTTATGGAAATTCCTCTGGCAAATCGGCCAAATTCCATCAGACGACTGACGCGAAAAGAATGATCGCCCAACAAGACTGAAGTTCCTCCGCTTTCGTAAGTCAGGGCATATTGGTCAAAATTTCCGACCCGAGTAACTTTGAATTGATTGGGACCGCGTAAAAACAATTTGATTTTATGGTTCCTGTCCTGATCCAGAAAGCCCGCTCCCTGAACCAGGAACTGATAGGCATCATCGTAATCCCCTGACGATCGGCCGCCAACATATGATCCTCCAATTTTTATGGGAAACCTGTGATGAGGATCGTATTTGGCTTCCTCAAGAGGTATCACTTTTGTACTATTCATCAAACGCTCCTTCCAAACATTGGAATCAATATTCAAAGTTAAATCCATATAAAAAGAATAGGGTATATTTCTTTGGGAAGATTTTGGAGCAAGCCCATTGAGGTTTAACGTTCTTTGACTGCCCGGCTGAATAATTAGCGTATCACCTATATCTACCCGGCCTCTTTCTGACTCCACTTTAACGGTCTCGACTGTATTTCCCCTATTTGAAATCAGGTAAGAAAACGCAAATGACTCACCGGCTGGGACTTGTTCGGGCCCATTGACAAACTCGGCCCTCATATCGATCAAGCGAGGCACTTTAGTTACAACTTCCCTTACAACTATCAGCTCATCGGATTCTGAGCGATATAATTCCAGGTTTAGCTTTTTTGATCCTGCTCTGGATGATGGATGTGTTTCAACGACATAAATAAGTAAGTCGCTAGACTTTGGCAACAAAGTAATTCGAGAGGCCGGTCCTGACAATACTTTCCAATCATCAGAAGGCAATACGAGTTCAGGTCGTAAAATCAATGTATCCCCTCCATTATGAGTGCATCGAAAGACAAAGGTTTCATGTGAACCAGGCTGAATGCTTTTAGGTGCCCTAACGACAGAAAGGTCAGTTTGAGCCTTTATAGCTAAGCCCGAGACACAAAAAATGAGAATATGTAGAACTTTGAACCACCTCATTCATCGAGTTCAATATTTAGCCGATATCCAAAACGACCAAAGTTTCGTGTTTTAGCAATAATGACGCCTTCATAGGTACCCTCTGCTTCATCAGCATCAATGGGTAATATGACTTTTCGACATAGGCCCGGGTATAGTTTAGTTGGGGAATCAGCGACATGCTGAATACTTTTCTCTCCTGAACCGAAGAGTTCCAATTCAAAATGAACCCATAAAATGCGTGAAGCAGAATTTTTCATATGTAGTACTACTCCTTCCTGTTCTGAGTCGTAGTACACGGAATCAAACTCCATATCTCCTTCTCCGCCACCGCATTCAGCAATGATTTGAATGGCGTATCGAAAGTTCGTGTTCACTTTCACTGAGCCCTCTACTACATTCGTATCTAAATCCGGAACATTTTCAACCATAATGAAGCTCCAATAGCTCCCTTCTAATTCCATGCCTTCGGGTTTGTTCAATTGATATTGCAGCTCTAAACTCTCATTGGGCTCCAAGACCTCTTCAATAGAAGATAGGGTAATCCATTCTGCAGTGGAACGCGAGCTTGAGGATGGAGATAGGAATTTCGTTCCTTCTTCACAGTTCATGCCTAAATCAGACAAATATATCTTCACTCGCTCTGCTTTAGTTCCCAAATTTTTCATTTTGATCAAACCGCGGTCAGAAGAACGAGTACTAAGCTCGTGAATATGACTCAGTCCATTCGTCACAACAATTCTAGCCTCGACACTCACAAAAAAAGAGGCGACAAATACGATAGTTAGGAGAATTCGCATGACAGGTTTTCATTTAATTAATAAGAAAGCCGGGAACAATTGCCCCGACCTTCAAATATACTATTAATCTTTGGGTCTTTACTACTCTTCACTGATGGTATAAGTAACAGTTATTAGGATATAAATCATTGCCCGCTTCGAAAGTACTCCAATTACCTTGTAAAGAAATATTTTGAT
>JAWLFI010000146.1:3765-6485 GCA_041685645.1 Saprospiraceae bacterium
GGAGCAATAAACCAAAAATAAAGCCAGGTCGTTTCCAACCTGGCTTTGTCAACAGCAAACAAAAAAATGCCGGAAAGTCTCCCGACATTTTTTCGTTTTATTTGCCTTTAAATCATCTTACTCTTCACTTAAAGTGTAAGTAACCGTTATTGGGGCTGTGTCATTTCCCGCCTCGAAGGTATCGAAGTCCGTTACTTTCAAGTCGTACTGTAATGCATATCCATCAGCTGCTTCATCTGTCCCCGTCCAGGCAATCTTAGAGATATCAGTCACCATATCTTGAGATGTTCCACTTCGCAAAGATTGAGTTGAACCATAAGTTCCTTGCGGATTAGGACCTCCACCAAAAGCTCCTGCGACGAATGATAAGTCGATATCCCAACCTGCTCCTTCAAAGCCTGAAGCCGCTACAGATATTTTATAGGTGTTAGTACCTCCCTGAGGATTAAAAACTGTGTAATGTAAACGGTTATCACTATTTGTAGCGATAACAGAGCCTTCTTGTATTTCCTCACCAGCTTCAGTCGATCCATAA
This sequence comes from Saprospiraceae bacterium, assembly GCA_041685645.1. Taxonomy (GTDB): domain Bacteria; phylum Bacteroidota; class Bacteroidia; order Chitinophagales; family Saprospiraceae; genus JAWLFI01. The sequence goes on from JAWLFI010000146.1 coordinate 4,301, forward strand.
TCACCATTCAATGAAATGTTCACATCAGTAGGCGATACTACATCTAATAAGGACACTCCACTAAATTCCACGTTGATATCGTGACCGCTTGTAGTTTGTGCGAATGAGTTTTGCGTTACAAACAAAGCTCCGGTTATGAGTAAAACTGAGAAGAGATTTTTCAAATTTTTCATGTTTTTTGTTTTTTGTCTTTTGCTTTTCTGTTGATACTTTCATAGTTGCGATATTCGTGCCAACATCAAACCAATCAATACACTCCTGAATAACAGTTATTTACACATGATCACGAAACCAGCTTCATTCCATTTAGCATAAATTATTCCATTTTTTGGAAATTATTGGGTATTGGATACAGAAAATGGGCAGTAAGAGTGCCCCTTTGTTCACTCTTTACTTTTGAGTCTGCTCCAAAAACCCTTTCTATTCCGAATGGCTGCAAAATACAAGCATTTTTCGCCCTGCGGGCTGAAGCTCATTCAAATCCTTGAGTTTATAATATTTTACAAAAATTGACTGGAGATGCACTTTCAAACCAAGATACCCAAAATTGGTCCTTTAGATTTGAATGAATTCGAGGGTTAACCCTTTGATAAACAATTGGTTTCCAACATATTTTCATATACATCAGCAATTCTTGTCGCAAAGTTTATGAATAATACGGGTTAAACTGACTTTTCTATGTGCCATAACGTTTATGAATAATGCGGGTTAGGTTCTCTGTTCAAATTGGTGTGGAAAACTCGTCAGGTATATATCGTCCAACCTATCAAGAATGAAGAATTTCAGTCGCGTGACAACAGCCTTAAATAATAAAACTTACTACTCTTCGCTGAGTGTATAGGTAAGGGTGATGGGGGCAGTGGTATTTCCCGCCTCGAAATTATTTATATCCGTAATTTTCAATTGGTAGTTCAATTGGTATCCCTGAGTCTCCACATCAGTACCTGTCCAACACACATTATTGAGGCCACCTAATAAGTTGGCCGATGGCGGCGCCGATCGGAGGGATAATAAAGGAGTGTATATATTGCCATTCGCTCCGGAATGAGCAAAGTCTCCCGGAGTAATAGCTAATTCAATGTCCCAGCCCTGGCCTTCCATTCCGGAAACATCAACTGCAATTTTATATTGAGCCCAGGGAGTGGCGTTAAATATAGTATAATGAAGGCGGTTTTCACTATTCTCTGCCAAGACCGTACCGTTGTCCACTGATTCTCCAGCAATTAGCCCGCTCCCCAAATCTGCTTCCAAAACAAGGTCTACGTCTGAGGCAGAAACGACATCCATTAAAACCACCTCAGTAAATTCTATAAAAACATCGTGAGAGGCTGTTGCCGGGCCTTGTCCATAAATAATAGGATACATGCCACCCAATCCCAAAAAAGAACAGATGAGCACAAATCTTATATCTAGAATATTTTTCACTATATTGTACTATGACCCATAGTAGATATGGGAAAAAACGTGCCAAAGAGAGATGGTACTTACACCTTATAAATGAGAGGATAATGCATGCTTAATTATCTAATATGTTCCAATATTAAAACATTATTCCATTTTTTGGATCATCTAACAAACGCTTAAATTTCCAGATATGAAGATACTTACTGCTATTGGTTCTATTTTGAGTTTTATCCTGGCCCTATACATCAATTACCTTTCACAAACTGATGAGTGGATGGGAAACAGCGTTGATGAGGTTTCAGCTCAATATCCCACACTCATCACACCGGCATCTTATGCGTTCAGTATATGGGGGGTAATATATTTATCCATGATTGGTTTTCTGATTTTCCAATTCAAAAAAGCACTGCAACCGCAACTTCCTCAAAGAAAAATGCAAAATATTCGACTCGCATTTATTGTTCTTCACCTGTTGAATGCAGCCTGGGTCGTAAGCTGGACCTATGAATACCTACTCCTTTCATTCCTTTTAATTAGTTGCATGCTGATAAGTGCCCTCTATATCTTATTGCAAGAAAGGGATTCACTACCATCTGTGGGCAGTAAGTGGTGGGTTCAATATCCATTTGAAATTTATACGGGATGGCTAACCATGGCCACGGTCGCCAATGCTGCTACCACAATTCAGAGTTTTTCCATCGTACCCGTAATGCTGGAGGGTATAATGGCCTTGATCGTACTATTTATAGCGTGGTGGATATACTATCAAATTTGGGCAAAA
>JAWLFI010000147.1:0-6441 GCA_041685645.1 Saprospiraceae bacterium
TTTTACAGAGGACATTGGTGTCCGGTCTGCAATCAGCACTTGAAAAATTTAGAAGAAAATTTAGAGGACATTACTGATCGCGGTGCAACAGTGGTGGCCATTTCACCTGAAAAATCAGAATTTTTAGAAAAGACCAGAGAGAAAACCAATGCTTCTTTCCACTTACTGCACGATGAAGATTACAAAATTGCAGATGCTTATGGCGTTAAATTCCGCCCGGGAGCAGCGACTCGATCAATGTACAACACAGCTTTGGGTGCTAATCTAAAATCTGCACATTCTGATGATTCTCAGCAATTGCCCATTCCGGCTACTTATGTCATCGATACTAACCAACAGATTGTTTGGCGTCACTTTGATCCGGATTACAAGAAGCGCGCAGCAGTGGAGGATATCCTTCCCCACTTGCCAAAGTAACTTAGCTGCGATAGCCTAAAAAGTCAGAATTCACTCTTCTGACTTTGTGATGCGGAGTTCTTCCTCGCTTTGCATAAGGTCAAAAACCGTCAGGAATATGAGCTGAGCGCGTTTTTGCATCGCCGAATAATCGATTTTTTCCGGGCTGTCGCCGACTCCGTGATAATCTTCATGCGTGCCATTAAAAAAGAAAATAGCCGGCACTCCATTTTTTGCAAAATTGTAGTGATCGGATCGATAATAATATCGATTGGGATCGCCCTCCTCATTATAGGTGTAATCCAATGTGATATTCGGGCCTCTTTTATTGGCTGCTTCATTGGTATCGTGCAAATCCTGACTGATGCGATCGGCACCAATGACATAGATATAATCATCAGCCTCACTGTATTTTTCATCGATTCGGCCGACCATGTCAATATTCACATTTGCCATGGCCTGATCCAGGGGTAATAAGGGATGATCAGAATAGTATCGACTGCCGAGGAGTCCCTTTTCTTCGCCTGTCATGAGCACAAATAGCAGGCCTCTGCGCGGCGCAAAGCCCTCTTGTTTCATTTCACTAAACCTCTCAGCCAATGCGAGAACCGTCGTCGTGCCGGAACCGTTATCATCTGCGCCATTGTACACCGCATCTTTTCGTTGACCGAGATGGTCGTAGTGAGCAGAAATGACGATGTGTTTTCCGGAGAAGGCACTGTCAGTTCCCGGCAAATAGCCAACTACATTTTGACTTTCCAGGTATTCAACTTCGGGAACCCATTGCGCAGAAAAAGACTTTTTTATCATTAATGGAGATTGAGAAATGCCATTGTTTCGAAGAAGCCTTTTGCGATATTTTTTGAAATTCCCCCTGGCTTCACTAAGCCATTCGCTTGCCAAATTTGTAGGCACGTAGGCGTAGGGTGGAAGCGGTAGATCTTCGGGGACGATGCGATTCAATTGTAAAAATTGAGCATCGACATATCTGCGTGTGCGGGCCGAGGTTTGTTGAAATTCCTCATCGATGATCAATATCGCTTGTGCTCCTTTTTCCTGGCATCGCTTTAAGCGCTCCTTGATATCTCTTTCCTCTTCTGTCGTTAACTTCTCCAATGCAGGGGGAAGCGTCTTGAAGATCACCAGCACTTTTCCCATCCAGTCAAAATCACCAAAATCGTCGTAAGCATTATTTTCTAAGCCATAACCGGCAAAATAAATTTTTTCTGCCTCACCGTCGGGAAGCGCTTTTTGCTGAAAGGGGGATACGACGAAATCAGCATAAGGTTCTAAGATTTTATCTCCGATTTGTAATGTGGTGGTGGCAGGTAAAAAGCGCGTAAAGGGTATTTTTTGAAAGTAATCGCCCTCCTCATCAATGGGTTCTAACCCCCATTTTTCAAAATAGTGGGCGGCGTATTTAGCGGCTTCATTATTTCCCCAGCTGCCCGTTTCTCTGCCTTGCATGTAGTCAGAAGCTAGAAAGAACAAATGCCGCTTGAGCTCAAAAGAATCGATATTTTGAGCATATTCAAGGCTGAGGTCGAGATCTGCACTTTGACTTTGCGCCTCTGCAGTTATAGAGCCCGTTATGCTAAAAAGCAAAACAAGCGGAGTAAGGTATTGAAGCATAGTGTGTTTCTTATATTTTCTGAACTCGTCTCAAGTGACGTCCTCCCTCAAATTCGGCCTCTAAAAAGCGCTTTACGATATTCTCTGCCGTTTCGACTTCAACAAATCGTGAAGCCAGACATAGCATATTTGCATTGTTGTGCTTGCGGGCTAATTCGGCTAGTTCTCCAGTCCAGCAGAGCGCTGCCCGAATCCCTGCGTGCTTATTGGCCGCCATGGCAACACCATTCCCACTTCCACAAATGAGAATGCCGAATGCGCAATCGCCGGACTCTACCGCCTCCGCCGTTGGGTGAGCGAAATCCGGATAGTCTGTCGATTCCTTGGAGTTCGTTCCAAAATCTTTGACTGTCCACCCCTCCAACAGACCGGAGGCCTTGAGGTGCTCTTTGAGTTCGTATCCCGCGTGATCACAACCTATAGCTATCTGTTTCATGTCTAATTATATTTTGTTTTACTTTTTCTTTATCTGTAAGGTGCCAGTTGCTTGGTTTTTTCCTGAGCGTATTCTTCGCTGATTTCCCGGGCTAATTGCAAACTCTCTCTCATGGTGCGCTGAGCCACACTCTTATCCTGTGAAAAGCTACTGTTGATCACCTCCTCTGATATGGACCCGTAAAAGGCCATGTGATCCGCAATCTGATCAATTAGGGTATTCAACACTTCCTGCGCTTTACCAGTGGCACCGGCTTGCAGATACCCATTGATAAATGAGGTCACCTGGTGCGAGATAAAGGGAAAGTTCATATTGGGGAAGGCATTGAAATAGATGTCGCATATTTCCTCAGCCTTATCGTATTCTTTTTGATTGAGGAAGGTCTCCAGCGAGCGCATCATGGCCATTCGGTGGGCCTGCACAGCAGCGCTGTAGCTCTCATCTACGAACAAATCATATTTGTCAAATCCACCCCATTGGTATTTGTTGCGCATGCGCTCCAGGATTTTATCAGCGGCCACGCGACCGGAACCGTAGATCCCCATATTGGAATTCGAATTGCTTTTCACCGGAATGATCCGCAATGTCAATCCTTCCAATTGCATATAATCATTCATTCCCATCAGCTTGGACGACTGAACAGTGGATGCGAAATAAATCGGACGCTCGTAAATATTACTGGATATGATATCGAATACAGCTAAATCATCTTTTGTCAACATGCTACCCTTCAAGTCGATGGGAATGCGATCGACAATTCGGTCTTCCAGACCTTCCGGTGCCCAACCGGATGCGATAGCGCGCTCTCGATCTACTGGAAGCTCAAACTTCTGGGGTACGCGACCACTGCGGGCTAGGTCCGGGGACTGATCCAGTAGCCTAAGAATATCTTCTAATGCGTACCGCTGATTGATATTTGGATTTAATGCCACGGCATTCAATTGATCGCCTCGAATCGATTCCTCCGATAGGGTCATCTTAATGGCATCCGATTCGTTGACCTTCCTGCGCATCTGATTGATATACCAATCCACAGCAATCAAACTCAAATTGATAATCCGCACGTCCGGTCGTATATTCTCTACTTCCTGAGCATACCACAGTGGGTAAGTATCATTATCACCATAGGTGAATATGATCGCGTTTTCCTCCAGAGATTGCAGATAATTGTTGGCGTAGTCTCGCGAGCCGGTGATGTATCTTCTGCTGTTATCGTCGAAATTCTCAACAGCCATGATGGCTGGCGCAAAAAGAACGATGACACTCGCTGCAATGGCACTTATCATCGGCGCCATTTTAGCGCGCGATTTGATAATTTCAAAGAGCGCCGGCACGGCCATGCCGATCCACATGGCAAAAGTCATGAAGGATCCAACTAAGACGTAATCCCTTTCGCGAGGCTCATTGGGCGGCTGATTGGAATAGACGATAATTCCAATTCCGGTTATGATGAACAACACGAATAAGGTGAAAAAGTCTTTTCTTCGCCTCTTGTATTGCCAAATTAGGCCCAGTATTCCAAAGAGAAGTGGAAGGAAATAGTAGTGATTCCTCGCTTTATTGTTTTTCTTGGAGGGCGGTAACTCACTCATATTATAGAGCCGCGCTTCATCTATAAATGAAATACCCGATTCCCAGTGCCCGCTGGATTTATCCCAGGGGAAAAACCCCTGATCTCCATTTTGTTTGCCGACAAAATTCCACATAAAGTATCGATAGTACATCCACCCAATCTGATATTTGAAGAAAAATCCAAAATTGTCAGCCATCGATGGATTGCCCTGCTCTCGACCCAGCCAATAGTCGTATAGCTGCTTTCGCCTATCGTCCATATGCCCCAGTCGAGGAAAAAACATCTCATCCCGCGAACGATAGACAGGACTCATTTTTTCGGACACTTTTTCGTATTCTCCATCCACCAGGCCCAATCGGTCTTCCCGGTCGTATCGCTCGGGATTAGCCAGATAATGAGGGCCAAATAATAAGGGGCGTTCTCCGTATTGCTCCCTGTTGATGTAGGGAATGAGACGTGATGGATCGCTTGGCTCATTCATATTGATGGGCGGGTTGGCATTGGAGCGAATCACAACCATACCGATGGTGGAGTACCCAATAATCGCAAACATAAAAGCTAAAATCCCCTGGTGCAACAGAGGGCGGTTAGTCGTTCTGGCAAAACGCAAGGCCAGCGTAATGACAGCAATCAAGACGAGAACAGTGGGAATAATGCCCGTATTGGGCGATGCACCAAAAGAATTCACCAATATGCGATCAAAGAAGAACCACATCTTGGGAATACCGATGATCACCACACTTTGAATCAGTCCAATCAGTACAACGCCCAGCCCCATGGCAATCAAACCACCGAGTAGTGTGCGCTTTTCAAATTTTTTGTAGTAATAAAACAGCGCGAGTGCAGGAAAAGTCAATAAACTCAATAAGTGAACTCCGATGGACAGAGCCGCAGCGAATACCGTGAAGATCAACCAGCGATCATTTTGCGGATCTTTGGGTAAACTATACCACTTCACAGCACTCCAAATAGTCAATGCGGTGAAAAAAGTAGACAGTGCGTACACTTCACCTTCCACGGCTGAAAACCAAACAGAAGTAGCAAATGCAGTGGCCAATCCCGCAACGACACCTCCTCCGGCCAAAGCCATGCTTTGTGACTGATTGGGCTCAGCTCGCCGACCCACCATCGATAATTTGGCCAATAAGCTCGTTGACCAGGCAATGAACCCGGCAGCAAAGGCGGTGGCCATTCCCGAAAATAGGTTGATTGCATGACCAACCTTGGAAGGATCGTCGAAAAATAACTCTCCCACAAAGGCAAACATTCGAGCCATCATTAAAAAAAGTGGGGCACCCGGCGGGTGAACCACTTGCATCTTATACGCCGCTGAAATAAATTCGCCGCAGTCCCACAAACTCCCCGTCCGTTCAACGGAGAAGAAAAAAACGACCATAGATATTGAAAAAGCTATCCATCCCGCTGCTCTATACGCCTTTTGAAATATGCTCATAAGTCCAAAATTTATCTGAATTATGACAAAAGTACAATTATTTGTTGGTTCTCAGTACATCCTGTTTTTTCTCTTCATCCTTCCTTGGGTTCGGAGCCCATTGACATAGTTTTCCCTATTTTTGCCCACTACCCATAATCTATAATGCATGAAAATATTTTGTATTGGTCGAAATTACATCGACCACGTTCGCGAATTAAAAAATGAAAAGCCCGATGCCCCCGTCGTATTTATGAAGCCTTCGACCGCTCTGCTGCGCGAAGGCAAGCCGTTTTATCTCCCCGATTTCTCTGAAAATATCCATTTTGAATGCGAATGGGTACTCAAGGTGGCCCGGCATGGCAAAGCGATTCAGCCGGAATTTGCACAGAAATATATCGCCGAAATGACCCTTGGCATCGATTTTACGGCGCGAGACCTCCAGGACCGAGCCAAGGAAAAACGGCATCCCTGGGAGCTCGCCAAGGCTTTTGACCATTCAGCGGCCATTGGCGATTGGAGACCTTATCTTGCCGACCGATCGGATTTTGAATTTTCTCTTTCAAAAAATGGGGAAGAAGTTCAGCGAGGGAATACGCGCCGGATGATGTTTTCCCTTCCCGACATTATTTCCTTCTTATCGACCTATTTTACTCTGCAAAAAGGAGATCTCATATTTACGGGAACGCCGGCGGGGGTAGGTCCCATTCGGAAAGGAGATCTGTTGGAAGGCACCCTGGAGGGAGATAAAGTTTTGCGCTGCCCGATTAAATAATATTTTAATGTGTTTTTGGGCGCATCCCTCGAGGATCCGCCATGTGGCGGATACCTCGGGGTCGGGCTGTTCAGGGGTTCCGTCCTTCTCGGCTTCGCCGCTCGGACTCTCGGCTCGATTAAAACGAGCCGAGACCCTTACCATCCCTTGCGCGGAAGATTGCTATAAATTGCCACTTTATTTTTCCTCTTTGTTGC
>JAWLFI010000148.1:0-6368 GCA_041685645.1 Saprospiraceae bacterium
CATGCATTACGCAATAACATTAAACGAAAATGGTTGTGAACGCTATAGGGCACTGCATGAGGATACTCGATTGCTCTACATTTCTGAAATCGATAGCACGAATCGGATTATTGAGGGTTACTTTGAATTTGAAGGGATCAATGACTGTCAGGATACCTTGCAGATAGAGGACGGCTACTTCAAGGTGTCGTTTTAGATTGGGATGTAGAAATATCGGTACTTTTTTTGTCATTGCGAAGACAACGAAGTCACGACGGATATTTTCCGTTGAGTTTTGACTTTTACACCGCAAACTTTAGTGTTTCTTTAGCGGTAGTCGCGAAGTACGCAGAGAGGTACCCAGTTTTTTTGTTTCAATGAGTGTCTCTGTACAATCTCCCTGTGATAAAAGTAAATCGGCTCTAAAGACTACACGGCGACAAACGGAAGCTTACTCAATTTTTAGTAATCGAGTTCCATTTCTCAGAAACTAAATCTTCAAGTAATCCGCATCTTACTTTACCCTTTATCCTTTCCTTACTTTAACCTTAAAAAACCTAACCACCTGCAGGACTCCTCAAAAACTAACCCCACGATCACAATGAACCTTAAGAGTTGAAATGATTAGATGGTTCTCGAGTTATAAAGTTAACCCTCACTATTTTTCAGCATATGCCGAATGAGGTCAGTGGTAGTTACAATGCCTACCAATCGATCTCCTTCAACGACAGGTAATGCGTGGTATTCTTCTTCAGAGAATATTTCAGCTACGCGTCGAAGGGGTTGATCCGGCCCGACCGTTCGGGGATGTCCCGTCATAACCTGACTTATGGATAACATGTCGAGTATGCCTTCATCTGCCTGTGCTTCTGTATCGAACAAAGCGCCAAAAGACAGTCGGTTAATGTCCGTTCTGCTAAGCATACCAACGATTCTTTCGCCCTGAACCACGGGAATGTGTCGGATGCGGTGTTTTTGCAAAAGGGCGATGGCCTCGTTGATCTCCTGATCCTTAGTGACAGTATGTACATCTCGGCTCATTAGCTCTCGAATGGGAATATCCAGTTTCATGACATCTTGGTGTTTTGCCCTATTAAGTTACACAAAATTTGTGGAACCTGCAGAAAAAGATGCAAAATGTCGTATCAGGACATTATTTTAAGTCTCCCCCGAAAACCCCATCTATTCCGCTCGGCTGCACAATCCATTATCTTCCTCATCGGATAAAATCTTTCCTCAAGGCTGCTATGGCACCATCTGCGGAATATTTTATCCTCCGCCTTGATCTTGAATTTTTCGCTCATTCTCATCGCGAAATGGTTTTTTGATCAGACGAAAGGTTGTATTCATGGCAAAGGGAGTAAAAAAGAGGGGACTTCTTGTGAGGGAATCTTGAAATTTGGTAGTTTAGGTGTTTATTTGGTTAAACCACCCCAAATATGTCGGACATTCCCCGAAGTCAAAAGATGAGCCAAATATTCAATCTTCGCGAAGGAGAGGAACAGCTCGTCCGGCAACTATTTTTTCACAACTTTTTTCAGGGTGTAGGTATCGCCTTCTTCTTTACGGCGGCCAATACCCTTTTTCTGGATTTTTTCAGTGTAAAATATCTTCCCTGGGTATATTTATTGTCAGCGGTTCTGCTGCTGGTTTTGGGACGCGCGTATGCGTATTACGAACATCACTGGCCACTAAAAAAGCTCATGACTTATGTGGTGGGAACTTTAATACTTGTTCCCATCATTTTTTATGCTGGGCTGGCGGCCTGGCAACAGGCCGGAGTGATTTTTATGTTGATGGCGTTTCATCGGGTTTTATATACCTTGAATAGTCTGGAATTTTGGGGATTGTCTTCACTTGCGTTTAATGTAAGGCAAAGTAAAAGGATTTTTCCACTCATCGGAGCCGGGGATATTCCGGCAAAGCTTCTCGGGTATTTGGCCGTTACCGCTATAGTGCCTTATACCGGGATTGAGGCCCTATTGTTGATTGCTGCTTCCTCCTTTGTCATTTCCTATATCTTTCTCAGGAAGCTGGTGGGACAGAAAGACAAGTTCTTTCAAGGCTCTGATAGCCGTTCTCCATTTGCTACGCCTGCACAGAGCACAAAATCGTTGCGTCTCAATGCCTACTTTAAATCCCCGTTGATTTTTTGGATATCCCTTCTCTCAGTTACCAGTTTGATCGCACTTACATTGCTGGATTATGCTTTTTTGATGGAAGTGAAATATAGTTTTAAGGAGAAAAAGGACCTTGCGCAATTCTTCGGTTTGCTATTTAGTATTGGATATACTTTAATTTTAGTTTCAAAGTTTATTTTTTCCGGAAGAGTAATTGAGCGCTTAGGTGTTGTGCGATCCTCTCTTGTATTACCTGTTTTTCTCTTTTTAGCTACTACTGCTGCACTTATAATTTGGACAGTGAGCGGGCAGTCTTCAATTATGCTCTGGGTATTCAGCGCGATTTTAATAGGAGTGGAAATGGCTCGCTACACCATTGATGAGCCCAATTTGATGACCTTGTTTCAACCACTCAGTAAATCTTTGCGCCTTCATGGCCACACTCTTGTCAAAACCATAATGAATCCGGCAGGTTTACTCTTTGCAGGGCTCATTTTACTGGGAATTCTCCAGTGGGGCGGATCCATAGATTTGATGGTGGTGAGCGTGATTCTTTGGGCCTTCAGTGCACTTATGATTTTGATTGGTGTTAATTTGAAACGTCATTATTTAAGTGAATTATATCACTCTATTCGGACAAAGTACTTTGAAGGAGCTACTTTGACTGCTCCAACCAGTCGAGCCTTTCAAATTTTAGAGGAAAAAGTCAACGATGGGGAGGGAGCAGAAGCGATTCACAGTCTGAGAATTCTTTCTCAGCATCCCCCGCAAAACTGGGAGGATATTTTATCCGCAGCTTTGAACCACCGGGAGGCAGAAGTACGAGCTTTCGCCGTAGATGTTATTCTGCAACATGATCGAAAGGCTCACAAACCTCAGCTCATTGAATTGCTCCGGCAGGAAGAAGATGAAGGAGTCCTTAGATCAGTTATCGCTGCTATTCCTGCTATTGCACCGGAGGCTATCGAAGAATTGTACACATTTATCGATCATTTATCAGCGGAATTAAAGTCAGCTAGTATTATGACATTACTCAACAGTGGTCAGTTAGATGCTGAGACCCGGGCGGGTCAATTTGTTCTGGATTGGCTTGATTCCCATAAAGTGGAAGATCAGGTATTGGCCTGCCGTTTGATTGAGAGCATGGAAGAGCCGAACAATTTTCCCCTCATTTTGCCTCTCTTTCAGTCGCCCCATCGGGAGGTTAAATCTGCTGCTATATCTGCTGCCGGCGAGGTGAGGCACCCTTTTGTGCTTCAACAATTGTTCGTGGAATTCTTCACAGATCCCAAAAGTGATATCCTGATCCATTCTCTGGCTAAATATGGGGATGATGTTTTAATGGATATAAAAAAAGCCATGGAGGATAAACGGAACCATTTTACCCTTCTGCGTCAGTCCTGCTATTTACTTGCTCTAATTAAGAGTCCCCGAAGCCTCGAACTACTTTTTCAGCAAGTGCAGCATCCTATTGCTGAAATCAGGGGGTATGCGGTCGAATTGCTCTATCGCGAGGGATTCTCGGTAGAAACGGAAAAGGAATCCTTTATACTAAGGCTTTGTGATCAATGGTTGATCGAAGGCTTTCAACTTCTGCAGGCCGAGGAAAGCGAGCCCCATATGGAGTTTCTTTTTCGACCGGAGCGAAAGAGGAAAGCACAAGAGCTTCTCATGTTGCTCTCCTTTGTCTTTTCAAAGAAGAAAATCCAAAGAATCCGGGAGAGTCTGGCTATCGGCCGGCAGGACTCACTGGCCAAAGCCATAGAAGTACTCGAATACGAAGTGCCCAGATCTGTATTCACCCTTCTCGAGTTGCTTTTGGATCCGAGCTATGGCAGTGAGCGCCTTGCCCGGGTGCAAAAGATAAAGCCGGATTTTGTTCTAGAGACTGACTGTTTTAGTCATATACTTCAGTTCCATTGGCATCAGTACAGTCGATGGGTGACGGGAAGGGCTATTTTAGAGTGTGGCACAGGGGAAGAATATCAGAATAGGGTTCTACAGCTTTCGAACCACCCTTCATCATTTATCTGCCAACAGGCGCAATCTATTTTTTCAGCAAAGAAAATAACAGGCTCTATGAAATCTACCGACAAGGATTCAAGCGATGTATTGCTTCTCCAAATAGAAAAAATTCTCCTACTTAAGAACACGAAGCTTTTTCAGAACATCCCGGATCGCATTCTGGTCGATGTCGCCGATATAGTTAGAGAAATGGAATGTAGTGAGGGGGAGAATTTATTTCAAAAGGGCGATATGGGGTCGAGTATGTTTATCATTGCCAGTGGATCGATCCGCATTCACGATGGAGGACATATTTTTACAAATTTGAAGAAGCACGATATATTTGGTGAATTGGTGCTACTCAGCCCGGAGCCACGATCAGCTTCTGCCACGGCGGCAGCGGATAGTCTCTTGCTCTGCATCGACCAGGCGCCCTTTTTCGAATTGATAAGTACTCAGCCCGAGGTGACTCAGGGCATCATGCAGCGCCTGGCAGAATTGTTGAGAAACCAGAATGAAGAAATTCTTGAAATGAAACGCCAATTGCAGGAAAAGTAGTAGATACTCTTTGTATTCATGGGCTGTTCTGAAAATCGCGCTACAGGATGCGCATGGATAAAGGTTGAGGTCTCATGAAATGGGTGGACAGCTTATCACTATTGAGCACTTTTCGATTTTATAAATAGCTGTTGATGTGAGTTTCATTCTATCAGAATCAAGGGGAGGCAGGCTTCTTTTAGTTCGCTTTCTCTATAAGACTGAGGATTTCAGCCTTGTGCTCAGCCTTTTTTTCATTGCGCCATTCCTTTGCAGTGTCGGTAAAGTAGGAGTGAGACTCAAAAAACTTAAGCTGAAGTTGATTCCATTCTCGGTGATTATTGACTACATCCAGGTACAGGAACTCATTATACAAGGCATCGGAAATGGGCCAAAAGTCATCTCGCCCCAGATAATCTAAATCAGCGTCACATAAAATTTCTCCCAACAAAGATTGTGGATCTTGAGGCAGTTTTGTGGCACTAATGAGCTTACAAATTTCAAGAATCTCCTTTTCCCTGTATCCAAAATCGGGCAAAATTTCACGAGCGTATTGACAGCTGCCCTCTTCGTGGCGCTCCGTTGAAAACAAAAAACCACTATCGTGCAGCACAGCGGCCGTTTGAAGGAGTATGAGATCCTCGGGGGAAATGGCTTCGTTTTGAGCAATTCGACTGGCTGAAGTGAGTACATCTTTGGTGTGGTCCACGGAGTGATAGGTCAAAAAACCCGGCAACTCTGCCTCTAATCTATTCAAGACGAGATTCTTGACTCCCTGGAAGTCGGTGCGACCAATGAGGGATTGACCCTTTTTACTTTCCCTCTTTTTATTATCCATAAAAAAATAGTTGTTAGCAATTGAGAAGAGGGCAACAATATCAAATCTATGACTAAATAAATGCCCCCCAATCATCACAATATAAAAAAAATATTGAATACGAATGGCATAGTTGTGGACGAGAGAGTGGCAATACTCTCTCAACTTTAATGAAACACACTAAAATCAGGAACTATTTTTTGGATACTGTCACCTCTGGTTTCCACGATCCGGCAAAAGTAACTGCATTTTGGAAAAGTGCACGGCATCGAGATGTCCCATCATTTTGCGATCCATGCAAAGGAGATGCATATGCAGGAATGTGTCGTGATGGGTGAAAATCCCTTGATGTTCTCTGGAAAAAAAACCTACGATCTTTGCGTTGGAAGAACCCAATTGAAAAGGTGTTTGGCCGCTATGCGCTTCTTTCGGAGAGCTTACGGTGGATCCGGGTGGCAAATTCTGAATGTGAATATTTGCGCTATCTACTTGTCCTTCAAGACGAAAGACAAATGGGTCTGAGGACGCCGGACTGCTTTCGTCAAGATATTTTTCTAGAGAAGCCAGGTCCTGAACTTCATTCGGTAGGGAAAGCGTATCCCAATTTCTTTCTCGGGCATAGACAAAAAACGGAGCTTTTGCCTTAGTTGTAGTATCCAGGAGAGGACTTCCATCGCCTTGTATCTGACTGACATAGGTAGTCCCATCATAGACCATAATCTCTCCACGTAAACCTGCTAGAGGTCCGACGCCATAAAAACCTGAATCACTCAGAGAATCCGGGCTGAAAATGCCATCTAACTGTCCCTTCCACATTACATTTTTCATGGCACCTATGGCGACTACAGATGATGGACTTGTCGTGGGTACCTCATTGTCCCGGGAGCTGGAACTTGGTTGACAAGCAGGAA
>JAWLFI010000149.1:0-6365 GCA_041685645.1 Saprospiraceae bacterium
AATTGGGGGATTCTTCTTTCTGAATAATTTAAGTTTCTTTCTCAAGGCTTTTTCATTTGTGTACAACTCTTGCTGCTGCATTCTTTGTCTTGCATCTGCTCATTCTTTCCTCTTGTGAAGAAGACGAAATAAACACTCTTTAGTTAACAGAAGCTAATAACATTGATTTTATCAGATATAGCTTACGCCTAGAATACTGAGGCTAAGAGCGAGAGCACAATCTCAATCCTCAAACACCTGAATTGTCACCTTTTTGTCCACCAAATCCGTAAATTTCCCCTTGTACCGCGTCGCCCGCACCAAGTGATTATCTATCCAGTGATAGTTCCCCCCTCGCGGCTTGCCCATGAGCAGACCATGGTACTTGAAGCCGTGTTTCTTCAGCCAGGCTTGGGTAACATCTCTATGCTCTTCTGTCCGAGACGTGAAAAAACAGATGTAATGCCCCTGATTATGCCATTTATTTATTGTCCGCAAAGCATCTGGATACACCTCCGCCGTTAGCATGCGTTCCGGCTCCTCATTCGGAATATCATCACAGATCGTCCCATCGATATCAATGAGATAATTCTTCACCCCCTTCGGCAGTATCGGACTTATGTTTTTACCCTCCACTTCCGCTTTATATAATTTCATGTCCAGCTTTTAGTTAGCGTAATTTACACACTTAGTCCAATAAAAGTAGACTATATCCCAATAGCATGCAAATAAAATCTCCCCTCAGACTCAAATTGTCCAAAATTAAGCGCTATAAAGACTCGGAATGACTTGGGGCCTTCCTCCGCCGGAGAAGAGCAAAGCTTCAATTCCACAAACTATCTGAACTTGAAGAAGAATCTCAGAATGCACACAGCTGGTAAATGGAGTAGGTGAATTGCAATGCGCTAAATATTCTCGTACATTCGCAGGCAGAATGAAGGTGCAGTTACATTATTTTTGAAATTGACAAATGAGGAAAGGAGATATATCCTTTGCTCATCTGTTTTTATATAAGCCAGCCCGAATGGGAAAGAGAAAGTTATTTAGTTTTCACAAGCCGGTGTTTATTCCATCTGCCATCATAATTTTTCTGTTTATAACTATCACCCTTTGGGTGGGTGAGCCCATGGCGCTGATCTTTGAGGAAATTCAGATTGGAATAACTAAAAACACTGGTTGGTTTTTAATCCTCGCCGTGAATGTGTTTGTGGTTTCAGCTTTATTGATTGCCTTTTCTAAATTCGGGCGCATTCGACTGGGTGGGGATCTAGCCCAGCCGGATTTTACTACTTTTTCCTGGTTTTCTATGCTGTTTTCAGCAGGTATGGGCATCGGCCTTTTGTTTTTTGGCGTGGCAGAGCCCATCATGCATTATCACGAATCACCCGTGGCAGCCAATGAGACAGCCGCAGCTGCAGAGGCAGCTATGGGCTTCACTTATTTGCACTACGGTCTGCATGCCTGGGGCATCTACGCCATAGTGGGTTTGTCTCTGGCCTTTTTCTGTTTTAATCGAAAATTGCCGCTGACAATTCGGTCGGTATTTCATCCCTTAATAGGAGATCGCATTTACGGCTGGCAGGGGAATCTCATTGATATTATTGCGGTATCTGCCACTTTATTTGGCCTGGCCACTTCGCTGGGGTTTGGGGTTCAACAAATTAATTCCGGGCTCAATTATTTGTTGGGATGGCCGACCTCGGTGAGTACTCAGGTATTATTGATTGCCGGCATTACGCTCATTGCTACCATCAGTGTCGTGCTAGGTCTGGAAAAAGGCGTGCGGTTTTTGAGTGTTTTAAATATGAGACTGGGCTTGCTGTTTGTGATTATTCTGTTGATCGTCGGTCCCACTGTCTTTATTTTTGATCTATTTGTCGAGTCCACGGGATCCTATTTTCAAAACCTGGTGAGTTTATCGACCTGGAGCAATAGTTTCTCGGATTCGGAATGGCAGGATAACTGGACTATTTTTTATTGGGCGTGGTGGATATCGTGGTCTCCTTTTGTCGGAATGTTTATCGCCCGGGTTTCTCGCGGTCGTACGATACGTGAGTTCGTATTGGGAGTACTTCTCGTGCCTACTATTCTTACTTTCTTCTGGTTTGCCGTTTTTGGTGGAGCTGCATTGCATTTGGACATCAATGGATTAGCAAACATTTCCGCTGCGGTAGGAGAGAACATTAGTACGGCCTTGTTTGTGATGCTGGAAGAATACCCCATTTCAGAGTTTACGGCTATTTTGGGTATTATACTTGTGACCAGTTTTTTTGTTACCTCTTCAGATAGCGGATCCCTTGTTATTGACAGCATTACTGCCGGAGGAAAGCTCGATGCTCCCGTTGGACAACGGATATTTTGGGCGGTGATGGAAGGTGCGGTAGCGGCTACTCTACTGATTGGCGGAGGGCTGAAAGCACTTCAAACTGCAGCGATCAGCACGGGACTCCCCTTTGCCATCCTTCTCTTGATTATGGTGTACAGTTTGTGGCGGGGCCTGAGAAAGGAGTACAGCGAAATACTTTTGAAAAAGTCAAAGCAGAACGAAAAGGACGATATGCATCGGATCGATAAACTATGGCAAGAGAGATCGTCAAGGGATAAGAAAAAGGAGAATTCGTAAAACATTGCCGCCCAAAACTATACCGTGATGCCTTAGAAGTTAGGACTCCAAACCTCTGGAAACTCAAGGCGGCAGCCTCCCTGACGATTTGAAATTAGGCCCCCTTTTGAAAAGTGAAAAGGCCATTGAGCAATGGCCTTTTCTAAGAAATGTATAGAAATAATGAAACTGCTATTTCCGGTAGAGCGGATCGTTACCGCCACATCCCACTTCAGATAAAAAGAACACTTTTCAAAGAAAGATCTTGAGCTGCTGTATGCAGGGAGGGTTGCATTTATTAGAAGCGCAGTATATATTTTTGAAAGGTACAAGGGGAATGAATAGAGCCTATAGACGCAATTTTTCCTATACGTAGTGGATGTGAGGATACTGAACCCAAGTGAGTATATAAAAAATGGAAGGCCAGACCGCGGTTCGACCCACCTCCTTGGCAAGGGGTAAGAACCAAGCGCGGCCACCGGAGTCCCGGGAATTGCCAGAGGGCAATCTCGAGGATAGAGGGCGGGAATCGGCACGAGCCCCGAAAGCATATCAACTTCGCGACGAATCGTAGCGAGGGACGGCCCTGATACTAAAATTTTGAAAAAAAAAGTGAGTGTACGGTCAGTTTACGATGGTGAGATGGGAGCGAATCTCCTCAAAAAAGTCATCCATAAGTTCGCGACGACGGGGGTCTGAGGCCCTGGGCTGATGAAAGGATTGTCCGGACATGGTTTGGTGGCGATTGACAAACTGATATTCCAGAGAAGGCAGGCGATCCTGAAGAAAACTGCGGATATCGTTAATGCTGGCGTTGAAATCGAAGGAAAGTGGGATGGCCTGACCGTTTTGTACCCATTGAGTGATATGCTGGATAAGGTGTGGCAGGTAAACGAAAGCCCGGTCTTGCTCTCCGTCGCCGTAAATACGAATTTTGCCGGTTGTCAATGCCTGAAAGAAAAATGCATTCATGACGGTATCGAGGCGCAAGCTGCGATTGTAGCCAAAGACGTGAGCCGATCGGAGGATATGTCCCCGTCCACGGAAGAGCGAGAGGTATTCTTCACCGCAAAATTTGGATAGGCCATAGGCATTCTCCGGAAGGGGATGGGTATCAATATCGATGTCCGAACGAAAGCCATATACTGAAGAGGAGCTGAGGTACATCAAGCGATTAACCGTTGGACTTTCATTGGCGATGCGCACGACATTTTGGGTGCCCCAGCGATTGACTTGTTCGTACTGCAGGTTTTGAATGTGATTGTAGGGCTCGGAGGTGAAGGCCGCTAGATGGATCAAAGTATCGACCTTCTGTGTCGCGGCTAGAAGCTCTTTTAGCCGATAACTATCGAGAATATCGCCTTGTACGAAAGTTACTTTATTGAGACTTTTCCCATTGAAGAAAAAATCATGCCGGCTGGAACTCAAATTATCGTACACGTAAATATTTTCGACCTGATCGAGCTCGTGTAGGGCATCTATTAGTGAGGTGCCAATATATCCACAGCCTCCGGTAATGCAAAGATTCATAGCTTGGTGATTCTAGGTGTGAAGACCGCATTCTGTTTTTTGACTCCCCTCCCAGCGGGCCTGGCGTGCATCGGATCCAGTCTGTCTATGGGTGCAGGGAATGCAGCCGATACTTTCATACCCCTGATCAGTGAGTGGATGGCGGGGCAGCTGGTGGCTCGTGATATATTGCTCAATATCCGATTGAGTCCAATGGAGCATGGGGTGAAGTTTATGGACGCCATGCTCATCGACTTCTGCAATGGGTAATCCAGCCCGATGGTGAGTCTGGTCGGCGC
Organism: Saprospiraceae bacterium; assembly: GCA_041685645.1. GTDB lineage: Bacteria > Bacteroidota > Bacteroidia > Chitinophagales > Saprospiraceae > JAWLFI01. The sequence goes on from JAWLFI010000149.1 coordinate 4,390, forward strand.
GGATGCCACTGATCCACATATCGCCGGGATTGAGGTATTGTCGCAAAGGCAAAACCTTATTGATATAGCAGCACTGATCCGTATCGGTGCTGTAGAGGGGTAATCCATCCGGGCCAATTTGCTGGGCATATGAGGATAATGAGCGCAGCTCCCTCACATTAAGTCCGAGTTCTATTTGCAGCCTATGCTTGAAGTTCCAGGTTTCGGGAAAGATGTAGCCGGTATCGAGAAATAGGATTTCCACCTGTGGAAAATGTAGCGAGAGCAAGTGCAGCAGTGGCACACTTTGGGTTTGAAAAGAGGAGGAGGCGCAACACTTGTTTCCCTCAGTAATTTCCTGCTGAATATAATTTTCTACAATAGTAAGCGTCTTGTCGATCTGAGCCTTCATAGGGTATTTTCGATGAATGCTGAATTGAGTCCCGAGGTGAAATTACAATTTTTGCATTGCGGTTCAAAATTCAAAAACGTTAATACATAAAGGAAAAAATCTATGCTAAAGTTCAACACCAATAACGAGTAGCATGCGAGAAAAGGTTCGTTCTAGTCCTTTTAGAAATAGAGTGTCCCCTATTTCTTCAATGAGAATACCGGGCCGCTCAATACATCCCTTTTTTCTAACTCGCGGTATCCTCCTCTTCGTCATCCAGGAAGTATTGATATTTTTTTTGCCGTTGTTTCCATCGCTCCAAGGCGTACTGTTGCATGTCTGCTATTTCGTCCTTCTCATCCAAAATTTCAAAGCCGAGCAGTGATTCAATAATATCCTCGAGGGTGGCAATTCCAGCCATTCCTCCATATTCGTCGACGATAATGGAAATGTGTTCCTTCTTAGCCAGCATTTTTTCCCAGGCATTGAAGAGGGTTGTGAATTCGCTAAAGGTGAGAATTTTCCTTTTCAGGTCTTTGAGTTGCAGGTTATCTTGCCCTTCTGCTAATTTTTCAAACACCCGCTCTCTAAAGACATAACCCGTCACCTGATCCCTGCTGTCCCGATAAATGGGAATGCGGGAAAAATGTAAGAACTCCTTATTCTTCAAAAACTCCCTCAGTCCCATGTCCTCGTGAGCGACGACCACTACGGTTCGCGGCGTCATGATCTCCCCCAGTTTCACACTTTTCAGTCGAATGAGGTTTTGAATGATCTTGTTTTCTTTTTCCACAAAAATTCCCTCCTGTGTTCCGATACTAGCCAGAGCGGATATTTCCGCCCGGCTGGTTGATAATTCGCGGTGGTCACGAGCCAGCGTTCTGGTCAAGACAGAAGAGATTTTAACCAGCGGGTAGGTAATAAAGATCATACCCCGAATCACAGAAGTGGAAAAATTAACTAACTCTTTACTGTAGTTTGCTCCGAGAGTTTTGGGAATAATCTCGGTAAACACGAGGATAAGTAGCGTCAGAACGGCAGAAACAATACCAAAATACGCTTGCCCAAACACGATAGTCGCTTGCGCACCCACGCCGGCAGCCCCCACGGTGTGGGCTATTGTATTGAGAGAAAGGATAGCTGATAGCGGGCGGTCAATATCTTTTTTTAAGTCGATCATCCCTTTGGATCGAACATTTCCATCCTTGGACTTTGAATTGAGATAAGACAAAGGAACTGATAAAAGAACAGCCTCCATGATAGAGCACAAGGCAGAGGTAAACAAAGCGAGAAACAAATAGACAAATAGCAAAACCATAGGCTAAGATTCTTAATTATAGTCAGTCGATACCAGACATAGTTACAACTCCGGCAAAGATAGTAAAGTACTTTATTTCTCACATCCTGCCATTTCCCATACATTTTGAGTGGGTCGGCAGAGTAGGCTCAAAATTACCAACCCTTTTATTTTTTAAAATGTATTTGGGCGATTCCCTCGGCCCCTGCGGGTCCTCGGGTCGCTACGATCCGGGGCTCTCTATTCGCTCGGCTCCTCAGCCGCTAAGCCGCGGCATCGGATCTTCGGTCCGCCAATGGCGAACCTCAC
>JAWLFI010000012.1:0-25453 GCA_041685645.1 Saprospiraceae bacterium
ACTGTGCCCATCCGGTGGGAAGTCCACCCAATTGAAAATTTCCACCTTCATCTTATCGCTCTCCTTTTAATTTATCGTAACATTGCGATGAATTAGAGTAAAATTAATCAAAAGCTGTCTCCTATGGGTACCTTTGAAAAGTATTTGAGCCTTTGGGTCCTTCTTTGCATTGTCGTCGGCATCGCTTTGGGATATGGATATCAGGAACAAATTCAAGTGCTGAGCGAATGGGAATACCACGGCGTCAATATTCCCATTACCTTATTAATTTGGGCCATGATCTATCCCATGATGGTTCAAATAGACTTTTCTTCCCTGCGCCAGGTAGGCCAACAGAAGCGCGGGCTGACCTGGACTGTGGTCATCAACTGGCTGATCAAGCCGTTTACCATGGCCTTTTTTGCCTGGATTTTTTTCGAGCATATCTACGGCGCCTGGCTGAGTCCCGAACTTGCTGACGAGTACATTGCCGGAGCGATCATCCTGGGCGCAGCGCCCTGCACTGCCATGGTCTTTGTCTGGTCATATCTGTCCAAAGGCGACCCCAACTACACCGTAGTTCAAGTATCGATCAACGATATCATCATACTCATCGCCTTTATTCCCATCGTTCAGTTTCTATTGGGCATCACCAGTATCACAGTGCCCTTTAACGTTCTACTCGCTTCTGTGATTGCTTTTGTGGTAATCCCCCTCTTGGCCGGGTACCTGACCCATTTGTATTTGGTTAGAAACAAAGGTAAAGAGTGGATGGAAAAAAAGTTTCTTCCCCGGCTCAAGCCCTGGTCGATTATCGCCCTCTTGAGCACATTAATTCTGATTTTTGCCTTTCAGGGCGATAAGATCGTCGCTCAGCCCCTGCATATTTTACTGATAGCCATTCCCCTGAGTATACAAACCTATTTTATCTTCTTCCTCGCCTGGAAAGGAGGGCGTTGGCTCGGCCTTCCCTATTCTATCTGCGCCCCTTCTGCCATGATCGGGGCGAGCAATTTCTTTGAGTTGGCCGTAGCTGTGGCAATCGTTCTCTTTGGCATCAATAGCGGAGCTGTTCTGGCCACTGTGGTCGGCGTGCTGATAGAGGTGCCCATCATGCTTTCCCTCGTACAACTCGCTAAACGGTGGAAATACTCCGGGTAAAGCGGGATAAATTCATGAATAATTCGGGCAGTTTAGCCTGAATTTCAGTGAACTTGGATGTCGCTAACCATCTCCATGAGGAATTGCTTTTCTTATTTTATAAATTTTATTACATTTAAGTAAAATCACAAATATTATGAGAATCTTGATTTGTACTTTACTGTGTCTGGCGACCATTCACCTACTTCACGGAGAAATCACGCATCTCGAACCAACCTCCAAGGCAGATTCAATAGAAGTTCCTCCAAAAAACGCCATCATGCTGGCTCCGCTAGGGCATATGTTAAATGGGAGTAAATCCTCCATCTACTACAAAAGAGTCCTCAATCAAACGGGGAAATTCCGGACGACTTTTCGAATAGGAACAGAGGGATTGGGCTCGATATTATCATCATACAGCACAAAGGAATCCAGAGTTGACGCATTCAATTTAAAATTGGGTTTAGAACTGGACTATGACTTTGATGGCTTCCATATATATCTAGGGCCGGAACTGGGCCAGACCACCTATAGTTCAAGTCGGGGACTATTGCGCGTCCGGGACAATAACACTTTATTCAGCACCTCTACAGTGAGCCTAAATAGAGATATTGAGGTCAATTCTTCTGAAGTGATCATGGTATCAGGGCATATCTTTTTGGGTCTCAAATTTGATGTCGCCGAAAAAGTAGCCATTGGTATTGAAGCGGCATTTGGCTATGGACGCTGGGAGTTGGAAACTGAATATCCCAACGCCCAGAATCCCGTCACCAATGAAGGAGAGCGATACGACTTCAATTTATCTCGATTTATTTTCGCAGAGTTCAAATTTTAATCGACCATTTTCAAGTCAGGGCAAGTAGAGTTTTCTTCAGTATATGATCACAGTTTACACCCACCCGCTCGAATCGGGTGAGGGATAGTAAGGGCGCAAGCCGCCGCAGGTGGTGAAGCGGTCCGAGGATCGCATTGCGATCTCGAGGACGAAACCCCTGAATAGCCCGACCCTCCGAGGCTAGGCCGGGGCCTAGTCCGAGGAGGGGCACCCCCAAAATAATTAAAAAACATACTACTTTTTCACCCAAGGTAAAGTCTTCTGACCTTCGATTTTGATGAAATAGGTGCCCGGAACCCAGTCCCCAACAGATAATTTCAATAGTGTCTGAGGCATGCGTCCACTCTGGATCAGACGCCCATCCGCACCAATGATTTGATACGGAAGATGCGTCCAGTCGGCGGGAATTTCCATTTGCAACTGACTGCCTACCGGATTGGGGAAAATTTTGGCGGTCTGAGATGTAGGATCAGAGACTTGAGTGGAAATTGGCGCTTGATGGCGACTGAAAAAATTCCAGATTTCCTCGCTGGCATTCAAATTCCGAGTGGTCGTGCCCAAACCCGACTGTCCTTCAGCGTCCGGCCAGGTATGTCCGCCACCGATTACGCGCAAATATTGAATTTCTGTTCCCGCCTGGCAAGAGGGAAAATCGTACTGCTCAATCAGGGTCCCGTCATTGGCCTCATCGGGCCATTCAGTGAGTTGTGGCTGCGATTGACATCCATTTTGCCCTACCCAGAAATCGAGGGTTTCATTGACTGAAGCGGTACCAAACCCACCGGCGGGTGGTACGATAATATCGTCTGTTCCGTGGATATGAAGTATGGGAAAGGCCCGATCCGGGGTACAGTTATCCAGAGCCTCACGCGAGTAGGTGCCGGCGACAGAGGCTACGGCGGCGAGCTGATCCTGAAGCTCACAGGCGAGGATGTAACTCATGAATCCTCCGGCGGAAAATCCACAGGCATACACCCGGCGGGAATCGATATTCTGCTCACTGGAAATGAGGTCAATCAATTGAGACAGAAAGCCCACATCATCTGCTGTCGATCCGCCGGGAGAGCCCGGATTGGTGTTCCAGGCATTGTCCAAGCCATTGGGATAAACTAAAATGACATTCTGTTCTTCTGCGACCGCATTAAAAGCAGAATAATTCATGATGGCATCGGCATTCTGAGTAAATCCATGAAGCAGGAATACTAAGGGACGCGGTTCTTCACCGGTATATTGTTCCGGAGTAAAATGAATAAAAGTCCGTTCTATCCCCTCATGCATGATCGAGCGCGTGTCCTGAGACAATAACAGATGACTGCTCAAGAGAAAAACCGAACAAAGGAGAAGAGACGCGAAGGGAGTGAAGTGTTTCATAACGGGCATTTCCAGTTAAAATAGTAATTTTTGAGCAATTCAATGGATTAAAATACCAAAGAAAGAGAAGAGAAGTGCATCGAATGACAAATACTCGAGGAAAATGCACGGTGCCAGCAAATGCAAATTAACTAATACATCGTCATTATCACCTATGTATTACTATATGATTCTCTGGTGACAACATTGATAAAGCAAAGAAAGAGCTGAATGAGTTAACCCAAAATAGGACACATTAAAAAAAACGTTAAATTTTAATGATTACCCATCTTTTTTACGACCTTTGTAATCGTATGTGAAAACCACTTATGCATAAGACATTAAAACTATTTCTATCCTTTTACCTGCTAGTGTTCAGCGCCTTAGTTGTTCAATCTCAGGAAATCTGCGATAACGGCATAGATGATAATGGAAATGGTTTAATCGATTTGAATGACCCCGAATGTGACTGTCAGGGCATTTCTTCTTTTCTCACGACATCCATTATTCCGAATCCTTCCTTTGAAACGAGGACTTGTTGTCCTTCTAATTTTGGGGATATGGACTGCGTGGTCACCTGGACGCAAGGGTCTGCCGGAGCAGCTCTGGATTACATTCACCAATGTGGGTTGATGGCAGATGACTTTTTGCGCCCCCCCCTACCCTTTCCGGACGGAGAGGGATGCATTGGATATGTGGCTAATTTGCAAAACGTGGAGTTTCAAGAGTACGTAGCTGCTTGCCTCAACCGACCCATGGAAGCCGACACCTCTTATACATTAAATTTCAACCTTGGTTTTGGCATCCAGACCACTGTTTCTCCGACCTATAATTTAGATACCGTTTTTAGTGCCGACACAGCTGAAGTAGCTATATTTGGGAATGTGACTTGTGACCAACTTCCCTATCCCGGCGATCGATGCCCCACAAATTTTCCAGGGTCTGAATGGGAATTGATCAATACCATAAAAGTAGTGGGTCGCGAAGAATGGGTTGAAACGGCTTTTGAATTCACCCCTGAAAAGACCTATAGGGCTATTGCCATAGGAGCACCCTGTGGACGGAAAGATTTGGGTAGTGGGGCAGAATATTATTTCATAGATAATCTTATTCTCAGCGAGTCGCGCAACTTTGAATTGGAAGCGCCGGTAAAAAATGGATCTGAATGTGAAAACAGCGTAGAACTTAGTAGTCCTGTTATCATGTCAGATATAGACTATCAGTGGTATGCAGATGGAGTGGCCATCGTCGGCGCTACGAGTCCCACGCTAGACTTGAGCGGAAGTAACATGGGAGGAAGTTATCAAGTTAAACTTTCGCAAGGTTCGGATTGTCAGACCTCCATGCCATTAGAGTTGATCGACAACCCGAATCTTAGCGCATCTATCACTGGAATGACTGAACTCTGCCCGGGAGAAACCAGCGAACTACGCGCTACCAATGGGTTTTTCAGCTATAGATGGGACGATGGATCAACGGATAGTGTACTTGAAGTATCAACCAGCGGTACATATTCTGTAATTGTGACGGATGAGAATGGCTGTACTTTAGAGGTCAGTGAAACAGTAACAGTATCCGAGCCTATGGACGCCAATGCAAGCATCACCGATGCAGCCGGCACCAATGATAACGGGTCGATTGAACTCAATCCCAGTGGAGGCATCAGCCCTTTTGATTACAATTGGAGTACGGGTGCCAATACAAAAGACCTTGAGGGCCTAAGTGATGGATCCTATACTGTAAGCATCACTGACGATTTCGGTTGTGAACAAGAATTCACCTTTGATGTCCAATTTAACCCCGACCCTTTCGGAGCTCGGATTTCTCTGGAGCACATCAGCTGTCAGGGTGCTGATGACGGTGTTATTCAGATAGAGGGATTTGGAGGGCGACAGCCCTATTCAATTGTGTGGTCGGACGGCAACGATGAGTTTCTTCGAAGCGAACTGCCCCCCGGCCAATACGAATACACCCTTACAGACAGCGATGGGGAAGTAGATACCGAAGAAATCACACTTACAGAACCGGAGTCCCTGTCATTTATCCCAAAAATTAGCCAACCCAGTTGTTTCGGATTTTCCGATGGCAAGATTGAATTTGACATCTCAGGAGGGACACCTGATTATACGACATTAATCAATGGCTCAGAACTCAGCCACGGCGCAGCTACGAATATTCCTGCAGGCAATTACAATTTCACTGTTCGAGACAGAAATGGCTGTGAGCTAAGTTCCGCCGTAGAAGTCGAAGAACCCGACTCCTTATCAGTAAATATATCCTCTGAGCCGCCCAACTGCTTCGGCTATGAAGATGGTCGCATAGAAATCCTATCCATTCGTGGAGGAACTCGTCCTTACGCCGTCCGAGTCAATGGTGAAGAAGTGGATATCACCGGTCTACGACAAATAGGAAGTGGAGATTACGAAGTGGCTGTAACAGACCGAAACGATTGTCTATGGCAGGAAAACATCCAACTTTCAGAACCCGAACAGGTAGAAGTTGAGGTACAAGCCTATAACAGAGATATCATTCAAGGCCAGTCCGTGGAGTTAGAAGCGCGCCAATTCCCTCAGGATCTGGAAGGAGCGGAAGGAGAATGGTATTCCGACACACATGATCCGCAAATTGAATGCGGTAGTTGCCCGGAAACGATAGCCCGGCCAAAGTCTAGCACTACATTTAGTTATCAGTTATGGTATAAAGACTGCCTGTTCAGTGATGAGGTCACAATCGATGTTACTGACTGGAGTGTATATGTCCCTAATATTTTCTCGCCCAATGGCGATGGGACCAATGATCGGTTTTCCTTCTCGGGAAATGACGAGTCTGGAATTTGGATTCGTGAAGTTTCCATATTCGACAGATGGGGCCAAATCGTTCACCAGGTCAAAGATATAGACTACACCAGCTATTCCGGTTGGAATGGTCAATTCAAGGGCGAAGATGTGCCGCAGGGCGTGTATATCTATCACATTATTTTAGAAGATGGTCGGGGAGAGACATACATCTTAAGTGGTGACGTTTCTATTGTTCGATAATGAGTTTCAAAAACCTCATCTCAGTCTTTCTTATTCACAATCCCACTTATCTTCAAATACAGGCCATTGAGAAGCTCTATAGCTATAGTGCCACCATTCAGTCCGAATAGGCAAAAAGCCATGTTTTTCCATAGTGCTTTTCAGTAAACTCCTATTTTTCTGGATTTCACTTGACAATTCCGGTGTTGTGCTGTGATAAGCGCGCTTCCCAAAAAAATCAAAATCCGTTCCCATATCTAAAGCTTTACCGCTTTCTATATCTACAAGAGTCACATCTATAGCTTGACCCCGATTGTGCATGGAACCTTTTCTGGGATCGGCAACATATTGAGGATCGGGCACCTCCTCCCAAAGTTCCCACTGCACAGCCAGTGGGCGATAACAATCGAAGAGTTTGACTTGAATCCCCAATTTTTTGAGTTCCTCATTCATTTGGGTGAGTGCGCGTGCGGCATCCGGTCGCAAAAAACATCGGGCGCAATCATAAATCACATGCCCGACAAAATTATCCTCTGTGGCATATTTCAAGTCGAGCAGCCAGCCGTCTTCCGATCGCAACTCAACCCACTGATCAGTATTTTTCGTCCAATCCTGAGCTGCGAGGCCTCCGGATATACCCCATAAAATTAGAATAGAAGTGCAGCATCTCAAAAAAAGGCATTTTATTGAATCCATGTTAGAAATTTTTCTTCGTCCACAATTTGAACGTTTTCTTGTTGTTGTGCTTTGCGAAGTTTAGAGCCAGCTTTTTCACCAGCTACGAGGATATCTAAATTTCCACTGACCGCACTGACCGTCTTCGCCCCCGCGGCTTCTGCTTTTTCCTGCGCCTCCTTACGCGTCATCGAAGTGAGACTCCCCGTGAAAAGAATCGTCTTATTTGCTAAGGGACTATCAGCATCAACTTCAATGGGTTGATCCTCCCTGGTTTGTTTGAGATTTACCCCCAGACTCTCTAACTCCCGTAAGACTTCAATATTGGATGGATCGTTAAAGAATGAGGCGACATTGTCAGCGACAATCGGTCCCACCTCTCGGATCGCAGTTAAATCCTCCCGACTCCAGTCCTTCAAGTCCAATAAGTGATTCACCTGAGCTGACAAAGTCTTTGACATTTTCAATCCCACATGATGGATACTTAGGCCGTGAATTAGGCGGTACAGAGGTTGTTGTTTTGATTTACTCACAGCCCTTTCCAGGTTTTGGGCAGATTTCTTTCCAAATCGTTCGAGCTGAGCCATTTTGCCGAAATCCAGTCGATAAATATCAGCTATCGATCTCAACCAACCCAATTCGTAAAAAATATGGACATATTTTTCTCCAAAGCCATCTATATCCATGGCATTTTTAGAAACAAAGTGAATCAGTTTTTGCAATATCTGAGCGGAGCACTGACTATTCACGCATCTCCAGGCCGCTTCTCCCTCTATCCTTTGTAAAGGATGATGGCAAGCCGGACAGTTTTCCGGAAATTGGATTTTCTTTTCGTCTCCTGTTCGCAGATCCTTCAAAGCCTTCAAAACATAAGGAATAACATCCCCGGCTCGTTCCACAATCACCTGGTCCCCAATCCGCAGATCTCTTTCAAGGATAAAATCCTCATTGTGCAGGGAAGCGGACTCTACTGTCACGCCCGCAAGTTCAACGGCTTGTAATTTTGCCACTGGAGTGATAGCTCCTATTTTTCCGACTTGAAACTCCACCCTTTCCAGGCGTGTAGTCGCCTGCTTCGCACGAAATTTATAGGCTATGGCCCATTTCGGATGATGACTGGTGGCACCGATAGCTGCCTGTTGAATGAGATCATTTACCTTAACCACCATTCCATCGATTTCGTAGGGATAAGCAACTCGTTGAGCTTCCCACTGCTCGCAATACGCGTGCAACTCTTTCATTGTATCCGTTCGGTGCACACCGCGAGGAGCGATCTTAAAGCCAAGCTCTTCAAGGAGCCGAATGCTCTTCTCGTGAGTCAATAAATCCAACAAGGCTCTCTCTCCTTTTGAATTTTCCGCATAGGCTATTTGAAATACTAAAAGTTCCAGACCTCGTTTCGCCGTCTCTGACGGATCCTTCATTCGAAGACCACCTGTTGCAGCATTGCGGGGATTGGCAAAACTACTCAAATCCTGTTCTATTCGCTCTTTATTGATCCGTGCAAATCTTTTAATGGGAATGATTGCTTCCCCTCGAATTTCCACCTTTGACAAGCCGTGGTCTGAAAATCTCGCACGCAGGGGAACAGATTTCAGCACTCTAATATTTCTCGTAATATCATCTCCCTGGATTCCATTGCCTCGGGTCGCTGCGCGAACCAGCTTATCATTCTCGTAATTCAATACGACTGTGCCTCCATCCAATTTAGGTTCTACGATGTATTCCACCTTATCTGCATTCGAAGGCAAAGCCTTCAACACCTGTCGATGAAAGTCATCCAGGTCTTCTATGTTATAAGAATTGGATAGAGACAGCATTGGTGATAAGTGAACTACAGTTTCGAAATCAGATGATAAATCACTCCCTACTCTTTGGGTGGGAGAATCGCTTCGAATCTGATCAGGCCAGCGGCTCTCCCACTGTTTTAATAGTTGATAAAGGCGATCGTACTCCGGATCGGAAAGGATAGGATCATTTTTTACGTAATATTTCCACTCGTGATATTGCAATAAATCAGTGAGTTCATGCATCTTCTCTATTGTAGCATCAAAGTCACTGTTGAGAAATGCCTTGGACCGCTCGTAGGCCTCCTTATCCGTCATATGCATGAATTTAATATATTTCTATAGTTTGCATATGCAATATACGAGTTCAAGCGAACTCGCAAAAAGTCCCCGCAAAAAAAAGGGAAAGCACCGCTAAGCGCTTCCCCTTCCTCACCTACAAATATTCTTATGAAGAACAATTACAACTATATATTAATTAGCAATGATTATGCCAAAATCACCATCCCCTGGGATCGTCTTTACATTTTGGTGTCAGAAAACATCCATTTCATCTGTATTCGCAAAATATCGATGCACAATGTCTTATATTTGGCATTCCTAAACAGGAGGTATGCAAAAAAACAAGACCCTAGTTGAGATCTTAGACGAGATCCTGCAGTACGAGGAGCAGGACTTAGATCTGCTTGTAGCACTTGTTGAATATATCCGCCCCTCAGGGAAAGAGATAGAAAAGGGCCTATTGCCGCGATTAGATGAGTTCATTTTATACCTCAAACAAGATCCAAAATACCGAATCGCACTAAGTGAATACATTAAACGCGTATTATCCAAGCGAAAAATAAGCCGTTTTTTAATTGATGCTGATATTGTCTATGGAACAGACTTTCTTCATGAAATTAGAAAGCGCCTGGGGTTCAAATTCCTTCCGTATCAACCGGAAGAGGGTGGAATAGAATACATCTTAAATCAATTATTTTATAAAACATCTGACGGGAAGTGGATCCAGGAAATCCCAAAAGAAAAGGGAGATGATCTCATCGAGTTATTAGAAATGCCAGACCTTTCGAGTTTAAAGCCGGAGGATTTAATTATTAAGCAAATCTTATTCGCTCTTCGCGTTCTATCCCACCGAATGATCGGGCATGCTTTCAATACAGAAGTGATGAGAATGGTGCCGGAGTATGAAAACTTCGATAGTCCGTTCATCGCATTGCAAGAATGGGTCGATCAGTACATCGAGGACATCAGAAAAGGCATCATCAGTAGAAGTTCAGAAGAAGAGAGTTATAAGCATTTAAATGTCCTGCTGCGACAGTGTTATGACTATGTTGAAAAAGCCTATAAGAATCGCAGCAAATTTGGTATTAGTCAACGTATACACCAGCACTTGATGACTATAGAACGAATGTTGGATCGTTTGAAGGAGATTTTAGATTTTCTGGTACTTTATCAGGAAACGGCCCCTCCAAAGCAACGCCAGCAGACTTTATTTGATATGATGCAATGGATGGTGATGCGGCACGCGAGAAATCGTCAGTTGGGGGGCTATGTCATTAAATCCACCCAACTCATTGCACAGGAAATCACTCAACACACGGGATCTAAAGGAGAGAAATATATCACCCATGACAGGGAAAGTTTTTTCAAAATGCTAAAAACGGCCTGCGGAGGGGGAGCTGTTGTAGGTGTCGCCTGTATAATAAAACTACTATTGTCCAAACTCGATGTAAGTCTCTTTGGACAAGCTTTTTTATATAGTGCAAACTACGCCTTAGCCTTTGTCACCATTTACTTACTTCACTTGACTCTGGCAACAAAACAACCCGCTATGACAGCTGCTTCGCTGGCAGCTACAATAAAGAGCGACCTCGAGTCGAAAAACAAATTTATAGATATCATTAAATTATCGATTCGTGCTTTTCGCTCCCAATTTATTGCTTTTGTGGGGAATGTAATCGTGGCCTTTCCCGTGGCTCTTTTTCTCATTGCCTTGCTCTCCTGGTATATGGAGGATAATTTAGCCTATAAAAAAGCTGACTTTCTCATTTACGAATTAGATCCCATTCGATCCCCTGCGGTTTTTCACGCTGCTATCGCCGGATTTTTCTTATTTCTTTCCGGCCTCATTGCAGGTCAAGCTGCGAATCGTTCGCTATATAACCGCATTCCCCGGCGCATCGAAAATCACCCCTTTCTCAAACGATTCTTTTCCCCCGAGCAATTAAAAAATTTGGCTGCATATTACAAACGGAACATTGGGGGCATTAGCAGTAACTTATGGTTTGGTGTTTTTATGGGCACAACGGGAACGATAGGAGTCATTCTGGGACTCCCTATCGACATTCGTCACATAGCTTTTGCCGCGGGTAATTTTGGTTTGAGCTTATTTGGCAATGACTTTTCAGTGAGTCCAGGTATCCTCTTTTGGTCTCTATTAGGTATTGCATTAATTGGACTGCTCAATTTCATCGTTAGTTTCGCACTCTCTCTTATCCTGGCTTTACAAGCCCGTGGGGTTGCGATTAGTCGGCTTAGGAATATACTTACCGGTCTGGCGAAAGAGTTTTTCAAACAGCCCCTGCTATTCTTTTGGCCCGTTGGACTCCCTGAGACTGCAGAGATGAAAACAGAAAATACCAAAGAAAAGTAGTACTCTTTTTATTCGCGCTGATAAAAATACCACTGAAGTGCTATGAGGGATTTTGCATCCCGGATCTGGGAAATATCGCGTCGCAATTCCCCGGCGGAAAGAAAACAAACCTGAATCTCTTCATTTTCACCTGCCACACCTCCCCCTTTATGCAAGAAATCCCGGTCGTCCACTTCGGCAAAATAAATGTGTGTTTTTTCAGAAGAGGTGCCCGGTGAGGAATAGACGGTCGCTATAAATTCTAATTTGTTACAGCGATAGCCTACTTCCTCTTTAACTTCCCGGATAGCGGCATCTTTCTCAGATTCACCATCATCAATTCCGCCGGCTGGAATTTCTACAATGTACTCCGGCTTCTCAATTGATATGGGATAGCGAAACTGTTGTGTAAAAATAAAACTCTCCCGCTGCTTATGATAGACCAAAACAGCAGCTGAGTCCGGACGGATCAATCGTTCTCTCTGAGCTTTGTGCTTTAAGCTGCCATCTTCATCTTCCACTCTTATCTCAGCCGTTTTGAGCGATAAAAACCCATTGTGGATGTCCCTTTCATTCACTATCTGATATCGCTTCAAAAAATCAGATGACTCTCTTCTATTCTCCATAAATCGCTTTTTCCTATTCTGATTCAATCGACTTTTGCCATAGTCTGTTGCCCCTGGTATCGAAAATCTCAAGGCGCAAAACTCTCTCGCTCTTTTTTCCGGATACTTCAATTCGACCAAAATTCTGTTCTGCCACCTGTGTTCCTTCGATTCGTAAATTATTGTCTTCGGGAGCTCGCTCTTCGTAAGATTGACTGCTTAAAGGACTACAGGTCAGATCGTAAATCGTCGGCTGTCCTTCATCGGATAATTTTGACAATTCGGTACGGTGCCTGTCACCACTAAGAAAAACGACATTCTTTATATCATTATCATGAATGAACTGAATGATCTCCTCTCTTTCCTTCGCATAATTCGAGTGGTTTTCATATACAGTGGAAGGGTTGAGAAATTGCCCTCCAATCGCAACGAACACAAAACTTCCCTTGGCACTCAGCAATCGATCCTTCAGCCATTGCTTTTGATCTGCACCTAAAATACTAATGTCTTCGCCCGGCATGCCATTAGGCGTTCGAAAAAAGCGGTTATCCAACAATAAAAAATTGCAATCCGACCATCGAAACTCAGTATAAATCCCCTGTTCCTCCCTTCCATATGTGGGGTTTGCCCAGAAATCCATAAATGCCTGCCGGGTGAGATCCTTATACAAATAAGATCGATCTGAATTATTTGGACCGAAATCATGGTCATCCCAAATTGCATAATGATGCATTTGAGTCCAAAATGGCTGAATATATGACTGAGTCTTGAAGTCAGTATATCTGTGATAAATCCCCGTGTGAGAATCAAAGTCCGGTGTGCGCAAATAAATATTATCTCCCAGCCACAACATAAAATCACCGGACAGCTTACTCATCGAAGAAAAGAGAGTGTCCGAGGATTCCCCGTAAGGTCTTCCCGGTCGATCATAATCCGGATCATTCGTATAGAGGCAACTCCCCGTCAAAAAAGAAAAGTTAGGCGGATCAGTTCTGTACTGCCAGAGCCCTTGTGTAGTAAAGGTCAAAGGTTGAGACACCTTGTTTTCCCTATCTTCTGCCAAAGGATTTTTTATCTCCATGGCTTCACCATTCATGTAGATATCATAGGAGTAAGTCGTCCCCGGCTCAAGACCATGAGCTAGGAGGGTCGCCGTAAACGCATGATGGGAGCTTGTTTCGACTACGGGAGATACATTCTTATCTCTCGGATTCTCAAGTGGGGCATAATGCAGTTGTAATTCTGCCTCCCGATCTAACTGCACCCAAATCTGAACCTCTCGCATCGTATTAGTGCCCAACATAGGCCCAGATAGAATCTGACCGTATAGAGATATGGAAAAGATAAACGCCAAAAGGCCCAACAAATATATTTTCATGAATGCGTTGTTTTTGATTATAGTAAAGTTACGGTATTAAAAGTAAAACTCTCAAATCTTTCGCTTGGAGGGGACATATTAAAAAATCTTTAAGTTAACACCCGAACATCATTATTTTTTGAGGTCTTGTTTCACAAAAACTGATGAAATAATATGTGTTTTGGTATTAAATTGTTATATTAAACGTATTCCTAACTAAAAACAGACTATTATGAGTGTTGTAAAAGTAATTGAAATAATCGCTTCATCGGACAAAAGCATTGAAGACGCGATGCAAAAAGCCGTTACAGAGGCTTCAAAAACAGTAGATAATATCGATTCAGTTTTTGTAAAAGATGTCAAAGCCCATGTAAAAGATGGAAAGATCACTACATATGGTGTGATCACAAAAATTTCATTCCGATTGAAAGGGAAGTAAAAAAAATATGCCCGTGTGGATTTCTCCACACGGGCATATTTTTTTACTTCGGGATTATTTCTGCAGACAGCTTCTTCTTTACCTACACCCTAACCATTCTAAAAGTCACAGCCTAGTTCCAAATCATTGGGTCTCTATAACTAAATATTTATTGCGATACTTTCTCTTCTTTAATAACACCGGCCTGTACTAACATATCCTCATCCACAATTATCCGTCCACAATGCTCGCAAGGCACGATGTGCTTTTGACTTCGCACCTCATTCTGAATTTGCGGAGGTATTTTATTGAAACAGCCCGCACAGGAATTGCGCTCGATCGTAACAACAGCTAATCCATTTCTGTATGTAGATCGAATTCTGTCGTATGATTTCAGCAATCGGTTCTCTACATTCTTGCGTGCCTTCTCAGACTCTTTTTGAAGCGCGACTTCTTCCTTTTCTGTTTTCTTTTGAATCTCTTCTAACTCGACCTTTTTCTTATCTAAAGAGTCTTCACGAGTTTTCTTCTTCTCTACGATCTCCTCTTTCATTTCCTTCTTACCTTTCATGCGCTCCTCGGTTTCCGCGATGCGCTTTTCTGAAAGCTTGATCTCCAGTTCCTGTAATTCAACTTCCTTCTGTAGCGCTTCGTACTCGCGGTTATTCTTCACTTCGTCCAGTTGCTGCTTATATCGCTCAATTAGCATGGTCGCCTCTTTGATATTGCGATCATGCTTTGATTTCTCTCCCTCTAACTCATCGATTTGCTCCTGCAACTTATCAATGCGCTTTTGCAATCCGGCCAATTCATCCTCCAAATCAGAGACCTCTATTGGCAACTCTCCTTTTAGCACCTGAATTTGATCCAATTCTGAATCTATCAGCTGCAATTTGTAAAGGTTCTTCAACTTTTCGGAAACTGTTTGCTCTTTTTTCTTTGCCATAAACTAAAAGTAATTCACTGGGTTTGTCACTACTGTGGTACAATGAACCGCAAAGGTACTAAATTTCTTAGAAATCCATTGTTTTAGAAGAGAGATCGTCCATTGTTCACTTTCGTAGTGACCAATGTCAGCAATGATCATCTCATTGTCAGCGTCAAAAAACTCGTGGTATTTGAAATCACCGGTAATAAAAATATCTGCTCCGGAGGATTTAGCCCGGGATAATAGAAAAGCACCCGCCCCCCCACAGAGAGCTACTTTGTGGATGCTCTTACCAAGTAATGGGGTATGCCGGATGGTCGATCCACCTAAAGTATCTTTTATTTGAGATAAAAAAGCCGTTTCCGGCATAGGAACGGGTAATTCACCGATGACTCCAAGCCCAACCTCTGATGAAAGATCTTCAGAGGGCATTATCTGAGAAGACATTCCTTGCTCCTTGAGTCGATTGACTAAGTCTGCGGCCCGGTCACTGCGCCCCGTCCATCTCATCCATTGACGAGGGCCCTCTGCCGTTTCAACCTCCACAACAGAGCCAAAAGCATGATTAGAACATTCCATCGAAATTTTCTGTGCATCCTCAACCCTCATCGCAAGAACGGTGAGTTCAACTTGCTTTTGTTCCTGCCTTGGCTGCAAAACCCGCATTTTCTCTACGCCCAATTGACGACCCAACATTTGACTCACACCTCCTTCCAAAATACTGTCAATATTAGTGTGGATCGCATAAATGGCCACATGGTTTTTTACGGCTTTGATCAGCGTTCGTTCAACATGCGTTCCACCTGTCAATGACTTTAATCCTTTAAAAATAATCGGGTGATGAGCGACAATCACATTGCAATCCTTTTGGATCGCTTCTTCGACAACAGCCTCCGTACAATCTAAACAGGTCAGCACACCCCTTATTTCCCAGTCCGAATCCCCGCACAATAGCCCGGGATTATCATAAGACTCTGCAAAACGAAGCGGTGCGTGATGCTCCAGAGCTGTGGCTAAGTCTTTTACTCGTATCATACAGATTGAATTTTTTCAATAAGGGCTGTTGAACTATACCCTTCGATAAATGATAAAATGGACACTCGACCTCCCGCTGCCTCTACTACCTCTTTCCCAACTACTTCTTCCAGGCTATAATCTCCTCCTTTTACCAAAATATCCGGCAACAACAGCTCAATCAATCGCTGAGGGGTCGCTTCTTCAAAAACAACAACAGCATCTACAAATGTAAGGCAAGCTAAGTGCAAACTGCGCTCTCGTTCATTCCAAATCGGTCGCATCGCTCCTTTTAAAGACCGGACAGAGGCATCTGCATTCAGCCCGATAATCAGCCGATCGCCTAGCGAAGCGGCTTCCTTAAGGTAACTCAAATGCCCTAGATGTAACAAGTCGAAACATCCGTTGGTAAACACGATCTTCTCACCTGCAACTGACCATTCCCTTTTCTTCTTCAGGAGCGCTTGACCGTGGGAAAACACTTTTTCCCTGGCAATTTCATCTAAGGGATTATTATTCTTCATGATCGACAATTATTTCCTGCTTCCGCCTCCGATGGCGAAAAGGTAAGATAAACAATGCCATTAAACCGAAAAATACATTGCAAAAAATCTGAATGGAGAAAAAATTGATATTGGCATAGGAAAAACCGTCAGCCAGAGTTACGCCGTACAAAGAGACTGCTAAGGCAACCAAACCTTGATAAGAGCCCATGCCACCCGGAGAGGGAATAAGCATCCCCAAGCCACCAAATACAAAAACTAAAAGGGCGGTCGATAAGCCCAAACCCGCTGTGGGAGCAAATGATAAGAAAGTGAAATAAGTCATTAAGTAATACATCAGCCAAATAGATACACTGTGAAATATTAGCCACGGTAATGATTTTACCCGACGCATAGACTGAACCCCTTCTAAAAAACCATTGACAACATCCTTTATTTTCAATACAAACCCCAAACTGTATAGTTTTTGACGCAGGCGATACAAAATGACAAGAACCAATAGAATTACTCCCGCACTAATCCAGAGACTGGATTGGCCTGACCACTGGCGAATTTGGCTCCAAATATGTAGATCAATTTGTTCCCAAAGTATATCAAATTCAAAAGCCAATGCCAATAAAAACATGAAACCAAAACTAAATAAATCAATCACCCGATCTGCTACTATCGTACCCATACTGTGCTCTAGTGGCACCTTCTCATAACGCGTCATACTTCCGCCCCGAATCACCTCCCCAATTCGGGGAAACCCCAAATTGGCAAAATAACCCAACATGATCGACCAGAAACCCGTCGATACAGCAACGGAATAACCCAAAGGCTCAAGTAATTGTCGCCAGCGAATGGCTCGGCTCAGATTACTCAGTAAAAAAGCAATACAAGCTAAGCCGATCCAAAAGGGATTGACCGACAAAAAATCTGTCCATAACTTATCTAATAGTGAACAGTCTTCGGCGGTCGCGCGCGTCATGCAATCTTCCACGTATTGGTGCTCAAACTTAACATATACCCAATACAGAATCAATACACCCGTCCCCACGAATAGTATCGATTTACCCCATTGCAAAAATCGCTTCTTCACTATCAATTATTTGAGTGTCTTACAAGCCATATGTTAAAATTTATTACTCTGCTTATAGTTTTGTCAGGGGTGATATTGCCAAATTGAAACTAATCAGCTTTCCTCTTTCACCTTCTCCTCCTGAGGGCGACTCCAAATATTATCAATTAAACGCACATCACCTACCCACGCGGCCGTACAAATGATGAATTCCTGTGTCGGCCCAGGCTGATCCAAAGCATCTAAACTATCCTTATCCACTACTTTAAAATACTCGGGACGAAATCCAAAGGATCGCATTTGATCCATCGCCCAAGACTCGACAACTGTGCTAGCCTGCCCGGAGCGGAGTTGCTCAACTCCCTTTTGTAAAGTTTCGTGAATTTTGGCAGCATCACGGCGCTCTCTATCTGACAATCGCAGATTGCGGCTACTCATCGCCAGTCCACTTTCTTCCCGTATTATGGGACAGGCAATGATTTCAGCCCCAAGATCCAATTCGGCAGACATTTGATCCACGATTTTATACTGCTGGTAATCTTTTTGCCCCATAAATACCTTGTTCGGCCCTATAACCTCGATAAAACGATACATCACGCGGGCCATGCCATCAAAGTGTCCGGGACGAAACTCTCCCTCCATGGTTGAAGCCCATTGAGAAATATCCAAAGGTGGGCTTCTATCCAGTCCATCGGGATACATGTCTCTATCAGAGGGTAAAAATAAAACATCGCACCCCTTTTTCACCAATGACATAACATCCCGGGATAAAGTGCGTGGATAATTTTGCAAATCGGATGACTCGTTAAATTGAGTGGGGTTTACATATATACTTACTATGGCAATATCTGACTGCGCCCGCGCTTCATCGAGCAACGATAAATGGCCCTCATGTAAGGCTCCCATCGTTGGAACAAAGCCCTTCTTCTGACGCCGATTGAGAGATAAGTACTTTTGTAAAGATGAAATGCTGGTTATTGTTATCACTTACCGAGAGTATATGAATGAATCGTTTATATTTCGTCTCGCAAAAATAGCAATCTCAACGAGAGATTCGACAAATGACAGTTGCTATTTGATGCTCTTGGCTATATACGGAGTGGATACTCAGACCAACCATTGGTTTGGGTCGGGACAATTATTCCGATAAAACTCTAGTTGACTACTCGCGGCCACGCCGGGGTAGTCGCCTTTTTTGCCCTCGAGATCCCGGATCAGCTGAAAATGCAAATGGGGTACCCAGCCTCCGTTTTCGTGAAGATCTCCTACCTGACAGAGTAATTCGCCAGATTGTACCCAGTCCCCAACTGACCACTTTTCAATATCCGAAATCTGAATATGCCCGTATAAGGCGTAGCAATAATCATGATCCCATACATGGCGCACAATAAGGGTCGCACCGTAATCAAACGGCGCTGCATTATAAGCCTTGCTCTGCACCTGCCCGTCTAAAGGAGAAAAAACTTCCTGGCCTACCGGAGTCCAAATATCACATCCCAAATGGATGTTACGCGCCTCTTCGCCTTCTGTAAAATGCCCCGATCGTCGATAAATATTCCTGCGCTCCAAATACCCGCCAACTCCAATTGAAGCAGAACGACTACTAAGTTGATCCCGAATGCACTGGGACAAACCCGCGTGTGTCATCAAATCATAAGAGGCTGTATCTTGCAAAGAAATGGGCGCCCATTCCCTTGCCGGAATATCGGGGCCAAGTAATTGAGACAGTTTTTCTGGGGCGGGCGGAAGGTAGCTCATTAATTTGTCAACTCTTTTAACTCAAAAACAGTAGGAATCCAGCATTCAAAGATATTGTTTTCCAGCAAATCTCCTAAAAGCCGAAAAATATCGAGCTTTAGGAGTAGGAATACCTATCACATGGAACCCTAAGGGTGAATACATTAAGTCAATGAAACTAAGATTCTAACTATCCCGCCCAGCCGGAGCGATCCAAATTTCGATATTGAATGGCTTCTGCAATATGTGCGCTGGCTATATCATCCGATCCCTCTAAATCTGCAATCGTCCGGGCGACCTTCACGATTCTATCATATGCTCTTGCAGACAACTGCAATCGTTCCATCGCTTTTTTTAGCAATTGAGAGCTGGAATCATCCAATTGACAGGTCTTTCGCACCACGTTGCTGGGCATTTGAGCATTGCAGTATATCGACTCGTCGTCAAAACGCTTCGTTTGTATATTTCGCGCTTGCTCGACGCGTTCCCGAATATTTACAGACTTCTCTTTGGCGGGTTTAAAGTCCGACAGTTCATCATAGGAAACAGGGGTTACCTCCACGTGTAAATCTATTCGATCCAATAAGGGACCTGAAATTTTGTTTAGATAACGCTTCACCTCACCCGGTCCACACATGCATTCCTTTTCGGGATGATTGTAAAATCCGCAGGGACAAGGGTTCATCGACGCGACCAGCATAAAACTAGCCGGATAGTCCACCGTAACCTTTGCGCGGGAAATAGTAACTCGCCGCTCCTCCATGGGCTGTCGCATCACTTCTAGCACTTGCCGCTGAAACTCGGGCAACTCATCGAGAAAGAGTACGCCATTGTGTGCCAGTGATATTTCACCGGGTAAGGGGTTGGATCCTCCCCCCACTAAAGCTACATTGCTGATGGTATGATGGGGTGACCGAAACGGTCGTTGGGCCAATAAAGAGGTGTTTTCCGGCAATAAACCTGAAACGGAATGTATTTTTGTCGTCTCTAAGGCTTCTGTGAGACTGAGTGGAGGTAAAATTGTGGGCAATCTCCGCGCCAACATCGTTTTCCCGGCGCCCGGCGGCCCAATCAAGATTACATTGTGTCCCCCTGCTGCAGAAATTTCCATAGCCCGTTTAATCTTTTCCTGTCCCTTGACGTCACAAAAATCGAGATTTGCCTGTTGTTTCCCTATTTGAAATAATGTTCGTGTTTCCACCTCGACAGGCTCGTGCAGATCCGGAGCAGATACCACATCCACCGCTTCTTGCAAAGTATCAATGCCATACACATTCAATTCGTCGACAATGGCTGCTTCCCTGGCATTGGCATTCGGGACGATCATCCCCTTAAATCCCTCTTCTCTCGCCTGGATCGCAATGGGAAGAGCACCGCGAATGGGACGCAATGAACCATCTAAAGACAACTCGCCCATGATGACGTATTCCGACAAATCCCGGGCTGCAATCAAACTCGAAGCAGATAACACCGCCAGAGCGATGGGCAAATCAAAAGCAGATCCCTCTTTTCGAATATCAGCGGGCGCTAAGTTGACTACGATCTTTCGACGGGGAAATTTATACCCAATGTTGGTTATGGCGGATTCCATTCGTTGATATCCCTCCTTGACGGCGTTATCCGGCAAACCGACCAGATGATATGCATTCTGATTGGGAGCTAAGGGACCTCCGACATTCACCTCTACTGTAATCGTTCGAGCATCTACGCCAAATACCGCACTCGCATATGATTTTACTAACATGAAGTTTTTTACTCCTAAGTGTAGAGCAAGAGACAATATGTTCCATAAGTAGGAGGCGCATTTACCTCAACTCTTCATATTTAAGCAGAATGGAACAGGTAAAATAAGGGAAGAAGTTACACGGATGTTTTAGCGACTTTTATGGGAATCCCTACGCACTTTTTCTCCATGTAATCCATCATTTCCATTACCAGCGCCCGAGAAGGTTCGTCTAACTGGCTGATGTCTTTCTGAAACACTTCATTAATAGCGCGCTCCTTGACCTGATGGATAGCCGTTGGTAACTGACTGAGTGCCTTCTCAATTTGTCGCTGTTGAAAGACCTTTATAAACTCTTTCCCATAGGCATGAATGATTTGAACGGCTTGCTTCACTTCCTTCTTTCTGAAATTGAGATGCTCTTGCGCTTTTGCGCGAACGCCTTCAATTTCAATATAGGTCACAGCATCCATCTCCACCACTTCCCGCGCAACATTTTTGGGGATTCCCAAATCCAATACCAATTTATGAGAGTAGGCACTATCTCGAGAAATCAGTTCCTGGAAAATTTCTTCAGTAATAATTGCTTGAGGAGCAGAGGTGCAAACGATCATGGCTTTCCAGGGGCGATGATGTTTGGGTAAGTGGTCTAAAGCGTGTGCATTGCCTTCCGATAAGCTGGCCAAAAATTGTGCTTTGGCCAATGAGCGATTAAAAATAGTGACATCCTTAAATCCTCTTTTTTTCAACACCTTAGCGATAATCGTATTCGTTTCCCCGGCGCCCACCAATAGAACGGGATCTGCCGGAGTTAGGCCTTTGTCAAAAAGCATAGTTGAAGCCAATGAAGCCACGGAAATGGATTTCTCTCCAATTCGAGTATGGTTGTAAACCTTCTTGGCTGATTCAATAGCATACCGCATTAAAAGCCGGATCGAATCCCCGGTGAGACCCAACTCATTGCATTCCTCGTAAGCCGTTCTCAATTGACGCAATATTTCTCTCTCCCCTACCACTAAGGAATCAACTGATGCCGCTACACTAAAGATGTGCTCAACGGCTTCCAAATCACTGTACTCCACAAATGACTCATTGAGCCTATGGTAAAAGGAAGCTTCCTTTTCGGGATGGAAAAAAGAGAAAAGATCTTTCGCCTCCGGCAATCGGTTGATCTGGTGGTCAAATAATACAAACATTATCCGATTACAAGTCTGGAGATACATCAATTCTTCGATTCCAAAATGAGCTTTCGCCTCCTCGAGAAATGAAAATACACTACCGTCCCGAGCAGGTACTACATAAGCCCCTAGATCGCCCACCTCAATGGATTTGTGTGTAACAGTTATAATTTTGTATCCGCGCAACATATTCTTACTTACTGAACACAAAAATAGAAAATCGATGGTTTATAGCTGTCATTCTTTTGTAAGGAGGTTTCGACCCAGGAATTGACCTACTATAAAATTTTCAGCGAAGTGGCTATATGCTCCAATTCTTGCAGGTATTCCCGCTTATCCTCACCCGGAGCATAGACGAATAAATCAATAATATAGATAGAGTCTAAATTGTCAGACAGCACAAAATAACTTACAAAAGGTCCCCCCATAAAGTCATCCGTCATTTCCCAAACTCCCCGCAATTCATAAGTGTTATATCCAGTCAGCATAATATTACGGTGCGTAAGGGGTAAATCTTCATCATTTACCACCATTTTAGATCCCGGAGACCCCGAACGAATTTGACGTTCCATGAGATCGTTGCGCTTTTGAACCATAGAATCCCGAGAAAGTTGGCTCGGATCGGTGTACTCCATAGATGTGATGACCACAGAAGAAGAACTCTTTTCCGTCTCCATGCGCACCCATGCTACATTTCTATTCACCCGAGCTACCTGCGCTGATTTCGGCCATTCCAGCCCCACGCCCAGACTGTCCGCCACCATGCGAGACAAAGAGACATTGCGGCCGGCTGTATAGATTTGTCCTTCCCTGGCAGAAGCTTCAAATTTGCGGATCCTATCAATAATAGAGCTGTGATTTCTCGTCAAAGCAGTACTAATAAGATCCGTATTTTCTGCCACTACATACACCAGGAGCTGATTTTTCGCCCATTTGTCACGAGCCACCTTAATCAACATACTTTTATCCATGCCCTCAGCACGCACTTCTTTCAAATCCGAGCGCGCCATTTTATAACTTCGGGAAGTTGTATCTGATGCATCGACCAAAATCAAATAGGTTCGCAGATGCCGTCGCCCGGACTTTTCAGCAAGATCCTCAGGGGAGTAATGCATTATATCGAATAAAGGCTCGGGTTGAGGTAAGATCGGGTAAGGTGCAGCAAAAAAATACTTGACCGTATCACTCAACTCATTCCACGCCAGCGGCTCAGCCACGACCACCATCTTATTCAATGGTCCAAAAGCCGAGGGCTTGGGGCGCATGCGATCTGAAAAATCACTCCCACAGGCACTCCACAGCAATAACATACAAAGCACAGCAGTCGGGAAAGTCAATTTTCTCATAGAAAGCACCATTTTTAATTAGATGCATGAAAGAAGCATTTTGGTGTATACTTCCGCTTTTACAGCAATTCCTGTATGATTTGCTCCTCAGTGATGCCCTCTGCATCTGCTTTATAATTACGGACGATGCGATGTCGCAGGACAAAAGGTGCCACCGCTTTGACATTTTCTATATCTGGCGCATAGCTTCCGTGAACTGCCGCGTGACACTTCGCTCCCAACACCAGGTACTGCGAAGCCCTCGGACCGGCACCCCAGGAAAGATACTCCGTCACGCGATCCGGTGCCATTTCAGTACCCGGGCGAGTTTTCGACGCCAATTTTACCGCATATTCAACAACAGCATCCGAAATTGGAATTTTTCGTACGAGTTGTTGATAATCCAATATCTCCTGAGCTGTCAAAATATGCGACACCTGCACTGTCTTTTCCGTCGTCGTCGCTCGCACGACATCCAATTCCTGTTGGTAAGAAGGATAATCCAGCAAAATATTGAACATAAAACGGTCCAATTGAGCTTCCGGCAGCGGGTAAGTCCCTTCCTGCTCAATCGGGTTTTGTGTCGCTAGAACAAAAAACGGTTTCGGCATATCGTATTTTCTTCCCGCTACAGTCGCAGCTCGCTCCTGCATTGCTTCCAGCAGAGCCGCTTGTGTCTTCGGTGGCGTTCGGTTAATCTCATCCGCTAGCACGATATTGGCAAATAAAGGACCCTTATTAAATTTAAATTGTCGCGAATCATCGAGTATTTCCGCACCCGTAATATCCGACGGCATCAAATCCGGCGTGAATTGTATGCGCTTAAAATCCAGGTCCAGCACCTCAGAAATCGTACTGACCAAAAGCGTCTTCGCCAATCCCGGCACCCCTACCAACAAACTATGTCCGTTGCTAAATAATGAGATAAGCACCGCTTCAACCACCTCCTCTTGTCCTACAATTACCTTTCCTATTTCCTTCTTCAGGTCCTCGTATTTCTGAGCTAACTGATCCACCTTCTCCGCATTATTCGATCCTATTTGAGCCATATTATTTTCTTTTTTCGTCCTGCAAATGTAGCAAGAATAAACAAAGTCTGTAACGTCCCTGCTGCGCAAATTGTTATCTCATCCCCCGATATCCCCATTATCCTGTTTAATTCACTTTAATTTAGTTTCGTGATTTGGCCGGCCGCCCCCGACATAGCAGGCGCTGCGATCAAACGCGGGTCGGGGGCGACGGGCTATCCGCTTGTAGTGCGCACACTCCACACTTAGCCGCCCTAGGGCTGCGGTGGCTTCTGTTGTCGCCTCCTCGCCTCAGGGCGGACTACAGTGCGGGAGGCGCGCCCTATCGCTTCTATCCCTGCCGGGGGAAGAAAGCTCTTACTCCCACTCAATCAGGAGTAATTTGAAGAGTTATATGAAAATTCGAAAAAAATATTTTAATGTATAACTAAATGATTATTAGAGCATAATAGGGATTAGCCGTTCTGAACGGTTATAAACGTTTATAACCGTTAAATTTTCAACCCAAGTCTCTAAGAGCCTGTACATCAGGCCACTATGGCCATTTTTCGCCCTATATTGAAGCACCAATTTTTTTCTTTCCGGATAACCGAAGTGCTCCAGTATCCCCCAGGCTGCCTCAAGAACGATTGGGAGCATCTATTAGCCCAAAATTCTATCGTCTGAAAATTTCAGAAAAATATTTTAATGTGTAATTCACTCACTTACAAGAACTTTCAGAGATTAGCCGTTCTGAACGGTTATAAACGTTTATAACCGTTAAATTTTCAACCCAAGTCTCTAGGAGCCTGTTTGTCAGACAACTATGGCCATTCTCACTCTATTTTGAAGCACCAATTTTTTTCTTTCTGGATAACCGGAATGCTCAAGTATCCCCCAGGCTGCCTCAAGAACAATTTGGAGCATCTATTAGCCCAAAATTCTATCGCCCGAAAATTTCAGAAAAATATTTTAATGTGTAATTCACTCACTTACATGAATTTTCAGAGATTAGCCGTTCTGAACGGTTATAAACGTTTATAACCGTTAAATTTTTAGCTCAAGTCGTTAAGATACTGTTTATCAGATCCCTATGGTCCATTTTTAGCCCTATATTGAAGCACCAATTTTTTCTTTCCGGATAACCGAAATACTCCAGTATCCCCCAGGCTGCCTCAAGAAC
>JAWLFI010000013.1:0-25168 GCA_041685645.1 Saprospiraceae bacterium
ACATCCCTCCGTAACTGAAATATCCACTTCCGCTTGCGGAGGAGTTGCAATCTCAATAGTCGTATCCTTGACAGCTGTGCCACAATCATTACTCACCTCCAATACAACTGTATATAAACCATCATCGCCATAGGTGTGCGTAGGGTTCTCCTGATTGGATCCGTTACCATCTCCAAAGTCCCAATCAAAAACATCTGCCCTCAATCCGGTGTAATTCAGGTCAATAGTACGATCGGTAATCTCTATGTCAAAATCAGCCGTTGGATCATCACCTACCACGATATAATTCAACTTGGTCTCCGAGTCCGTTCCCTCTGGATTTGTAACCGATAAAGTCACTGCATATTCTCCGGGCTCATCGTATATCACTGTGGGATTGGGATCGGATGAGGTTGCGGGAATCCCACCATCAAAACTCCAGTCATGGGACTGGGGAAATTCAGATGAAAGATCCGTAAAGTTGACAACCATGGAGACACAGCCTTCAAGTGGATCTGCTACAAAATCAGCAGTGGGAGGCTCTAAATCATAACAATCCGTTTCAACCCATAAACGGTCGATATAAAGATTGTTGCCACCCATGTGTTTATTGCGAATGCGGAATTGAACGTCGTCTTCTCTGGTGAAATCACTTAAGTCGATCGCCAGACACGAATGTCCGGGAGACTCCAAACACCACTCCTCGGCGCTCTCGGGAACAAAAGAAGAACTCGTATTAAAGTGTGTGGAATAGCTTTCATTCCCATCTTCAAAAAAGCCGACGACCCATTCAAAGGTAGTTCCTCCATCGCGCGATGCATACACGACCAGGGAGTCACTTACACCGCTCCTTCGAGTCACTGCATAATCGATAAATAAGGTGGCAGAATTATAAGCTAACAAACTAAAACTGGGGCTGAGTAAATCATCAAAAGCTCCATTGGTATTATTGAAATTATCTAACCAAAGAACTGACTCACCATAGGTACTACCCGAAGTAGTTGAGGTGGTTTCAAAACCGGGCCCTGCTGGGTTGTCAACAGAGTAACCTCCCAATCCATTTTCAAAATCTTCATAAACTAAAATCTCACTTCCATTATTATCAACTGCAATGTAGTTCGAAAGCTCCAGTTCATCAGTTTCTCCAGCTGCTGAGGTGACCTCAAGAGTTACGTTGTAATTCCCTGCATTATTATAAGTGACCACTGGATGCTCATCGGAGCTTGACGAAGGAGATCCCCCCGGAAAACTCCAGTCCCAGTCGGTTGTGTTTTCAGAGGCCAGACTATAAAACTGGACAGTGGCTCCTTCACAAAGGTCAGTTGCTACCACTCCAAAATCAGCAGTGGGTATATCTGAGTTACAGGGACCTAAGCAGGTAGCATTACTTACCTCATCCATAAATAAATCGGCCACCTGAGGGTGAAATCCTTCGCCCAAATCGATGCCGACACCACCAATCAGGTGACAATAGCTCATAACTGTTCCCCCGGAAGGTGGCAGAGGACCAATAGGACAATTTGGATTTTGTGGATAACCAGCTTCAGGACCGCAGCCATCAATCATGGTACCATCACCATTCCAGGCGCAAGCGTGAGTATGTGGCGCCCCAACATTGTGGCCAATTTCGTGGGAAATAACCATAACCGTCCAACTATATTCCGGGACGTCATTATAAGACGATCCAATGCCGCTATAGGCAACACCCCAAAAATTATTGCATAATACATCTAAATAAGCGACACCGCCGCCGCCGCCATACCCAAGCAAGTGGGCTAGATCTCCATTGTAATTTCCATCGAGCTCATCTCGGAATTGGACGAGGTAGTCTCCAGACCCCGGACCATCGTAAGGATCCGGCACATCCCAAACTAGTATCTCCTCAACTTCCCAGTTGATATCCTCATTTTCATACAATATCTTAACCTGAGAAAGAGCCCCATTGATATAATCTAATGTTGATGACATGTCCCCCTTATCCATAAATATATCATGGGTCACTTCAAAATACATATGAATGCAATTATCAGAGTTCGAGGACTCTGAAGAGGCTGGCTTCTTTCCCGACATATCGTGATCTTCGGTTACATGACAAACATCCGGAAAGTCTAACAGTAAATCACCGTTTCTGTAAAAGATATGAACCTTCTCTGATTGCCCTGATTCTTTCAGCTTTCCTAAGGTGTAAGTTTGCCCACCCCATGAAATAATCCCCAAAACTTCATTGGAAAGAACAGATAGCCCTACTCTCGAGTTGGGGAATCCCTTTATCGACCCCGAATAATGAACGGATGCTTCGGGTGAATGCAATTGATGGTCTGAGGCTGAGTATACCTGAGCATTATCCAATGCCCCTGACGTTTTCTCTAAAACTAAATCCAGTTGATCTCCACCGGAGGTCATAATCGAAGTGGTATAAGTTTTAGGAGCTTCTTTTAGTAAGCTAGCGTGAACCTGAGGATGAATAGAAATCAAAACGCCATTATCCACTTCTTCATTCACTCGCTGCAGCTCCTGAGCAGACAATTCTGCCGGCTGGAATAAATTATCTCCAGAGAGTTCCGTGGTGGTTAGAAAATGTCCCGAACTCGATTGAAACTCTGAGTTCTGTGCTGCTAAAAATGCCCCCACAAATAGTATTACTAATAAGGTCCCAATTCCTCTTAACATAGGGTATAGTTTTTATTGATCCACTGTAATATCACCGTGAATAATTTCTTGAGTTCCGTCAGGTAAAGTGATTGAAAAAGAGTACACATAAACTCCGTTATTTACGAGCTGGCCCCGAAATCTGCCATCCCAACCCAATTGGGGGGCATTTGGAGGAATATTTCTAGTCTCAAACATTTTATTTCCCCAACGATCAAACACCATTAGGGCATCAATATTAACATTTTCATCTGAGAAAAGAGTAAAACCGTCATTTATTCCATCTCCGTTGGGTGTAAAAATATTAGGAATGTAAATGTTGATTTGGGGCTGACGAATGAGCAAACGGAAACTCGCTTGCCCTGCACAACCATTTACATCGGTGATGGTAACCAAATATTCTTCCTCTGATAAAGCAGTGATTGTAGTAGTAAAACAATCTGTACAACTTAGGTTTGTCGGTGGAGACCATAAAATATTCGCAATTTGATTCTCACTCAGATTTGTGCTTGCCTCAACGGTAACGGTTTCTCCAGATTCTACATTTGCGCTCACGGGGTCTAAGTTGACATTAACCACAGAGCCTTCCTCTAAGGTAACTGTTTGCTCGGCACGACAGCCATTCGCGTCCTCTGCTTCAATGGTGTATGTGCCAGGACTTAAGTCTGTCAGCCACTCCCCGACATCCACTGACTGCCCTGAGATATTAATACTGATGGGTGGAGTACCTCCGACCTCCTCAACCCGAATGGCGCCAACGTCCCCGAAACAAAGGATACTATCTACAGAAACCCCTTCTATGGAGAGATCTCCTAGCAACTCTACTGTCACCTCTGTCTCACTAGAACAAAAAGATAATGGATGGATAGCCTCCACGGAGTATATGCCAGCGCCAGAATAATTGATCACTTGCTCCGTAGGATCTGTCAAAATTTCGCCTTCCGGACTAGTCCAAATGACTTCTGAAGGAGT
The DNA here is from genome assembly GCA_041685645.1 of Saprospiraceae bacterium. Taxonomy (GTDB): domain Bacteria; phylum Bacteroidota; class Bacteroidia; order Chitinophagales; family Saprospiraceae; genus JAWLFI01. The sequence continues at coordinate 3,601 of JAWLFI010000013.1, forward strand.
CAGGCCACCGGCAGCATTCACTTCGAGACTGCCTTCATTTTCTCCACAAGGAAGATTAATATCTCCGGATATTTCCAAATCGAGGGTGGCGAAATTACCTTCCACGAAGACACTGTCGCTATTCACACAATCATTTGCCTCGTCTGTAGATCTGAAGGTGTACCAACCACTTTCATTCACTAGAATTCTATTCGTGTCTGACGTTATCACATTTCCATCCTGATCTATCCATTCATATAAAATATCAGATGAAAAATACGAGTCAGAAGCATCGATAAGAACTGAAGAATCCTTGCAATTCAGGTTATTCGGTGGCAAAATTGAAATCCTGGGGAAATCATCAAAGTCTTCCAGATTTATACTTGCGGTGTCCGAGCACAAACTAATGGTGTCGAGTGCTATCAAAGTGACTTCACCGGCTCGAAATACACTTACGCTTGCATCTGAAGAGTTCACTTCAGGTCCTTGCCAATTATACAACACATTTTCCTCAATCGTAGTGGATAAGGTAATGGTCCTGACGGTGCAATCAAACAAGCTATCAGGATCTGCAAAGATTACAGCATCCGGTTCATTGAGGTTGAGTTCAACTCTGACTCTCTCCACTGGTGAAGCGCAATTGGACACTGTATCTATTAACCTCAACTCATATTCTCCGGGGCCAAATACAACTAAAGAGTCGGCATTTGAAACAAGATTCCCATCTTCATCTCGCCATTCCACGATGACTGATTCACTAGTGTTGCCCGATAAATTTAAAAGTGTGAATGAGTCTGTTTCACAGTTAATCAGCCCATCTGGTCCGGCAATCGCAGTGGGTATATTATCATCAACCAGAACTTCTAGACTGTCAGAAATAAAACAATTATCCTCGAATTCCGCAGTCGCGATGTAAACACCAGAAGCATCTACTATCACGCTATCTCCAGAGTCGGAAAAATTGTTTGGTCCCGACCACTGAATATTTAAAGCACCCATAGCAGTAGCTGAAATGGTAACAGTACTAACATCGCAAGTAAGCGTTTGATCAGGGCCCATTGTCAAGTTTGTGTTGCACTCGCTACACGGTTCCTGAGAAACAGTTATCTCAGCTACACACTGAGAGGCGATATCATCTGTAATAGTTAAAGTAATGTCTTCACCATTAGCAGGCAAGGGACTAATATCAACGGGATCTCCGTATTCAAATGGACCGTAAGTATTTCCTTCACTGTCCGTGACTCGATATCGCGTCGTAGGACCTTCCACCGTCGTTACTGTTATTTCTACACCAAAAAAGTCATCTGTGTCATCATCTCCAGTACCATTATTGTCACAGGCAAGTTGATCAAATTCAACATCCAACTCGCAGGGTTCAGAACATGGATCAGGTGCTGGCAACTCAAGTAATAATGTACAATCTGAATCATCTCCATCAGAAATGAGAATCTCAGGATTCCCATCATTAATTAAATAGGGACCAAACACTAAGGTATCTCCGTAGTTTCCGCTTGAACCATCGTCCCCATTCCATCCCGAATTCCCCAAATTCACACCGGAAATAACTACTGTTGCTAAAAAGGTATCATCAAACTCATCATTCAGCGTGCCTTCATTATCGCATTCAATTTCTATAATATCTGCAGTTAAAAAACAATCATCGGAGCACGGATCCAATGGTCCCACAGATTCATTGAGAAAGCAAGCAGTAATTTGGCTATCTGTGAAACTATAATCTAGCGTTTGTCCATTTGCCGGATGAGATAGACGCACAGTATCACCATAGGAGTAACTCCCCTCTATCACATTATCAACTCTAAAAACAAAAGTTCCATCACTGCCCGCATTAATCGCAGTAATAACGAACTCAATTTCATAAAAGTCATCTCCGGGATCCGACGGAGTGCCACCGTCGTCACAGACAATAGAAATATAGTCCAAATCCAGTAAGCAGTCTGAAGAACAATGGCTTAAGTTTGGAATTACTCCAGAAGTAGAGCATCCGGTGGAATCATCCGTAATAGTAAATTCAAAGTCCTGCCCCATAGCATCGACCTCAAAACTGACTGTTGATCCATAGGACTCTCCATTCAGGTCAACCCCATCTCCGGTTAAACCAAAAGTGGAACCATCTTCACTTGTCACCAAAATTTCAATCACATAAAAATCATCTGTGGAATCCACCGAGGTCCCGTTATCATTACACTCTACAGAAAGAACCTCAAAATCAATTTCCTGGCCTTCAAAAATGGTGACGGAACTTGAAGTCTGACATCCGTTCCCATCAGTAACAACCAAGTCGTAGCTTCCCGAAGGAACATTCTGAAAAATACTATCCATTTGTTCTGTGCCATCTAGTTCATATGTGAAAGGTGGGGACCCAAGTTGAGGATTCACAATAATCTGCCCATTGCTATCTAACAAACAAGTTTCAGCAGATATCTCTAAATCGAAAGTCGGAAAATCCACAACGATGAGATCAAGAGCCACAATGGAATAACAGCCTTGACTATTTTCCACGCGCACAAAAATTTGTTGCGATCCCTGCTGCGTATTCTCAAAGGGTAAATCAATTGCATTAGCACCCATTTCTGCATCTGATTCAATGAGGTGAAAGCTCAAATCATTATTTACGCCTCCAGTGATTGAATCGGCAAAGGCATCCAAATCAAAACTACTAAAGCCATCTTCACCACAACTAAGGATATCCATCGCATTAGCCGTTGGCGATGCAATAATTTCTAATTCAACCGATGTAGTAGTATTTGACAAACAACTATCCACCAAATCAAAGGTCTGAGTATAAAAAGTATAGACCCCGGGATCACTCACTGATGGAGTGTAAGTCGTAGTGGCCTCGGCAAGAACATTCCCTCCACTTGGGGAATCAAGCCAATTCACAGAATACAAGCTCGTATCAACAGTGACAGATAATTGCGGTATGCTGTCTCCCTGACATACCTCAACCCTCGGACCACCTTGTGGCGCGGGCACAGCTGGACAATTGCAGTCCGGAGCATTTACATTAAATGAGCGGGGACAAAACCCACTTGCCAAGATTGCGTCAATAATCAAATTGCTTGAAATTGGGATATTTTCAATGATATGCTCTCCCCCGCCTAAATCTGTAGGATCACCAGCATTAACAAAGAAAATGGCACCATCAGTAATAGAAATCGTTACGGAATAAAAGTCATTTCCGGTAGTACACTCTACCTCTAAAATTTCAACAGTTGGCCTCTCTAATACCGTAATAATAACTTCAGCTGTATCTGGGGGACAAGCCTGAGCCCCCGGCACACTGTAGAAGAAACTATAATCACCTCCATCTAAACCTGAAAAGTTCACATTATTAGGATTCGATATATCAATTTCTCCACTATGCGGAGAAGACCAGCTTCCCCCACCATCAAAAGGATTGGTGAGGTAGGAATTCAGGGACACATTGGTAGAATTATCACATACCTCTCCAGTACCTCCATCCCCTGCATTCGGAGGATCTTCTACACTCAAAACAAACGGTGCTTCATCGGCACAATCATTTCCCAAAAATGCACGCACGTATACGACGATGGAAGAACCCGGATCGTAATCTTCGGGATTGAGAATCTCATTGCCAGGAGTGGCTGGGGTATTCGTATGATACGAAACATCAAAATTAGTCCCATTGGCATCGGTAACCATGATTTGGGTTAAGTCAAAAGATTCACCTTCGCAAATTAAGCCATCTAAAGGCTCAATAGTAATATCGGGAGCCAGAGTCAGTGTAACGACTTGTTCGTGAAGTAGCTCGCTGCCGTCGCAAGGATTGGTAAAACTCCAGATATAAGTGGCCTCAATACCATCGATTTCAACCGATGCCAAAACCTCGCCGGATAGTTCACAATCCCCCTCTTCACCATTATTGTACTCTAATAGAATCGGGTCGGGAAAATCTTCTCCACAGTCTAGAGTAACATCAGCCGGCGGATCAATCCATTCTGCATCTGGAGCCGGAGTAACTGTTATTTCACGAGTATGAGAAAGTAAATTTCCGCAAATATCAGTGCGGGACCACTCTTGAGTTAAATTTCCTCCACAAGCGTCGTATGACCCAAGTAAAACACCGGTGACAGTGCCTGAAATTAAGCAGTCTCCGCTACTATTATTAGTATAAGTCAATGTTTGATCGATATCTTCAACTTCTGAACAAGTCAAAGTAATATTCCCCGGTGGGTTCTCCCAATCCGGAACAGGAGCGGGTTCTACTGTCACATTACGACTTGCATTGATGGAGCGGCCACAAGCATCCGTGTAAGTCCAAACCTGTTCCAGGTTTCCACCACAGGCGGTAAATGATCCTACATTTGAGCCCTCCACTGAACCTTCAATTGCGCAGTCTCCGGAAAGTCCGTTGGAATAATCAAGGTCCGGGGGTGTCAAAAAAGTAGCTTGAGTGCAAGTCACTACAATATCATCAGGTACGTCAACAAATTCTGGTGGGTCAGCTGGATTGATATTCACGGTCTGACTGTAAGTTATGGTTCTGTCACAATCATCAGTAAACTCCCATTCAAACGAAATCGTGCCGCCACAGGGATTGATTGTTCCCAGTTGGACTCCCTCTACAAAGCCACTAATTTCACAATCGCCACCAGCTCCATTCGTATATTCCAAATCAGGAATGTCATATTCAGCTGCCTCATCACAATCTAATGTTAGACCAGCGGGAGGATCCACCCAATCCGCCTGGTCTGCAGGCTCTACTTCAATGACTTGAACGTGTTCGATGGTTCTATCGCAATTGTCGGTAAAAGTCCAGGTGTATGTCACCATTCCTCCACAAATATCCGGATCTCCATCTACAACAGGAGCAACGAAGCCTGCGATTTCACAGACACCTGTTTCTCCATTGGAGTATTCTAAATCGGGAGGGGTCGGCAGTGGAAGCGCATCGCAAGACAATACCTCATTGGCTGGTGGATCAATAAATTCAGCTTGAGGAGCAGGATCGATTTCTATGATTTGTTCATAACTTAACTCTGTATCACACTCTACAGACACATCCCAGTTATAAGTAATTGTCCCGCCGCATTCATCTGCACTTCCTGATTCTACTGCAGGAATGGAACCACTAATCTCACAATCTCCACTCTCTCCATTCGTATATTCCAAATCTGGAGCCGGTGGCAGAGGCAGTGCATCACAAGCTAAGGTTTCGTTGCCCGGAGGATTTACCCAATCGGGTTCAGCTACAGGTTCAATATCAATAGTCTGTATATGTGAAATAGTCACTCCGCAAGGGTCAGTAAAATCCCAGGTATAAGTCACTGAGCCACCACATAAATCTACTGAACCATCGACTGTGGGCGAGACAAATCCGCTGATTTCGCAATCTCCTGTCTCACCATTTGTATATTCTAAGTCCGGTGGAGTGGGTAATGGCAAATCATCACAAGTAAGCGTTTCGCTTGCTGGAGGGTCCACCCAATCGGGTTCTGCCACGGGATCCACTGTTATGGTTTGTGTATGTGAAATGGAATTCCCGCAAGGGTCGGTAAAATCCCAGGTATAGGTAACAGAACCACCGCATAAGTCTACAGAGCCATCCACAGTAGGTGAAACGGTGCCACTAATTTCGCAATCTCCGCTTTCTCCATTCGTGTACTCCAAATCCGGAGGTGTGGGTAAAGGAAGGTCATCACACGTGAGGTTTTCATTTGCTGGGGGATCCACCCAGTCGGGTGTCGCTGCCGGCTCTACCGTAATTTCCTGCGTATGTGAAATCGTCCGGCTACAATCATCGGTAAAAGTCCATTCATAAGTAAAGCTTCCTCCGCACTCATCTGCAGAGCCTGTTACCGTTGCTTCCACCTCGCCGGTAATTTCGCAATCGTCTATTTGGCCATTATCATACTGTAAAAAAGGAGCGGTTCCATCGGGTGCCATATCGCAACTTACAGTTTCATTGGCCGGCGGATCGACCCACTCGGGAATAGTCGGTGGATCTACGGTATAGGTCTGCACGTGTTCTATGGTTCTGTCACAATCATCCGTAAAGGTCCAGGTGACGGTGATGGTTCCTTCGCAATCCACGATATTTTCAACCACATCCGGTGAAACCGTGCCCGATATTTCGCAATCCGGACTGGCACTTCCATTGGTGTAATCCAAGTCGGGGAAGCTCGTCGGGATGGTATTGCAGTCGACCGTTTCATCTGCTGGGGGATCCACCCAGTCGGCTTCAGGTAAAGGGTCTACTGTTATGGTTTGGACGTGCTCTCCCACATTCCCACAACTGTCTTCTACTGTCCAGGTTCTGGTAATCGTTCCTCCATCGCATACATCCTGAGCGCCGTCTTCTACCCCTTCTACGAAACCGCCGTCTATGCAATTATCTTCAAATTCCAGGTCTTCCATATCGGGGACGGTATTAATACAGTCGAAACTTTCATTGGCAGGGGGATCTAAAAAGGTGGGAGCTTCGTTATCTTCGAAAGAAAACTCCTCCTCCAGGATTTCACAACAAGAACTGGAACAGTCGGGAACATCAAAAAAGTCACCCACCGATGGCAAGGTAACTTCAGAAGGAATATACTGATAAGCATAGGCAATAAAGGTCTCGCATTCGGGATAGGTAAACGTCGTATTTTCTGCGATGTCAACTTGTTCCACAATTCCATCCGCGTCGGTCACGATGACAGCGAGTTCCAGACCTGGATTGTCATTTGCATCAACAACTGTGATGTCAGTTATTTCTCCCGGACATAATGGGTTGGGGTCTACGATCAGATCGCCTATAGACGGATCAAAGACTTCCACTGTCATGCAAATCTGTTCCGGATCGTCAGTCACGGGAATACAAGGGTCATTACTCGCATCGACGCAGAGTTCAAACGTTCCCTCCTCATCCCAATCAACATCAAAGTTCGGATCTTCGGAAGTCCCTACTTCTACCCCATCCACATACCAGTGGTACAGATTAGCTCCATCGAGCTGATCGACGACATAATTTGCAGGGTCTCCTACACATACCAAATCCGGACCATCAACAGGATTGGTCCAGTCTTCTATTTCGGGGTCACCACATGTGCCTACTACGTTGATAGTAATATCACAAGCCGAACCTGCACAACCATCAATTATAAAGTGATATACCTGACCAATGACCAGATCAGTCATTACGAGAGATTTATCATCTTCATTCCCACAGTCCTCGACATCACAAGCTACCTGATCTGTATAATCACAATTCCCATAAATGGCAATTTGAGCTCCAAGAGTAGTATTGCAAAAAGGAGGACAAATGGGTCCCGTTTCAATCTCCGTGCAATTATCTAATTCCACTAGCAATTCCAATTCCTCACACCAGGCCACAAAGGAGAACCAAGTGGGATTATTGGGAACTGAAGGTTGATTGATACATAGGGGTTCCGGACCATCTTGAGGATGTTGATAATCCGTCATAGAGTATTCATACCCATCTAAATCGTCAATAGTGCATAAAACGGGAGAAGTCTCGCACTGACAAGTCTCCTGAGAGCCATCGTCACAGGGATCGGGAGGGTCTGCCTGAGCACTGAGGCTCTGGTTGAATAGAAATAGAATTAGAGAGAGTTGAACTCCAAAAAGTAGTAGTTTTTTCATATCGCATAGTGTGTGTTTTCGAAATCGCCTCAAATAACGAGTCCTTATTTCAGACTAAAAGTGGATATAAAAGTTGTTAAAAGGGGTGTTCTAACTTACAACCTTCGTCCAAAAACAAGGAATAACTGTGTTTATGAACGGAAGATAATAAATTTTATCATTAAATATACTGAATCAGGGGTTGAATTTGAGGTCTTATATGTCATATAGCGAATTATGTAACACAAATTGCCAAACGAGTATAAAACAAGCTCTCAGTGAAACTATTTCCATTGGGCACCTGAGGGAAGCAAACTGGTTCACCCGTGCACCTATCGATATTACATTGCGGTAGCGATGGGAGCGAGGCCGGAGGCCGTCACCCTCCAAGCATGGAGGGGGACCGAGTCGCGACCGTAGCGCCGCCCCACGAAGGGGGGCGGACCGCCCAAATAAATATTTTATTCAAAAAAACTAAGACGGGATTGTCCGTAGGCTCTTTGCTCAAAACACCGGCTATGGGCTCGAAAATCGACGCGTCGGTCATGCTCTATGACGAGTTGGCCCTGATCCAATAATCCGGGTCCATTGAAGATCAAATCCGGCAAATGAGGCAAGTCCGGCCAATCATAGGGGGGGTCGGCAAAAATGAGTCCGAAAGCATTTGAATTTCTAGATAAAAAATCTTCTACCGGCAGCGGATGCAGCGTCCATCGATCTTCCACTTGAAAGTTGTCCCGTAGGGTCTTAAGATGATGCATAATGGCGGGATGCTGCTCTACGCTGTGAACTTCGGGGACGCCACGTGACAGCAACTCAAGACTAATCAATCCGGTCCCTGAAAAGAGATCTAAAGCTGTGGTGTAAGCCCAATCATATTCATGGTGCCATCTATTGAAAAGGGCTTCGCGAGTCCGATCAGTGGTAGGGCGTGTAGGCCATGAATTATTGGGAATAGTGATGTGTCGGCCGCCCCACTCTCCTGCTATAATGCGCATTTTCTCAGTAATTTTAAATCGAAATGTAAAGCGTCATCCGGTGACTGAAAAAAGGTGTGATCTAAATGACACTGGCCGGAAAGCGTTCTTTGAATACTCGCTTCCCTACAGCTTTCACCTGCCAGAATGACGGGGCATTTTTTAATATCGAGGCCAAATTCCTGCACTGAAAATAAAAGAAAATACAAAATATCTTCCGCCGTCCGGAAATTGAAAATGGCGTGATTCAGTAATTTCCCGTCCTGAAACAGACTGAGAGAAAAGTATTCTCTGCCAATCCAAAGCCAGGTGAATTGCGACACCTTATCCATCCATGAGGAAGATTTGAGTTCTTGGTACAGTAGGGCTATTGTCGGGATTTGAAAGACATTTCCTGCCAGTGGGGTGAGGCCTAAGGTCTCGGCAGATACTGGATATGCCAGCAATGCATGACTATCGAAAGCTAGCCGGAAAAAGCGAACGGAGGAACCATACTTTTTGCTGATTTCTCCCCTGCGATCCATCGTCGTTCTTTGAATGGGATGATGTGGATGTGTGATGTACACGCTTCCTAAATCCCACTTTGGAGATGATACCCAATCGATCAAAAGGGAAATGACATCTTCCGTCCGCGTAACTTGTTCACCAAGAGATTGGAGTAAATGACCTTCCGGAGCGCGGACTTCTGCATGGAGCGAATGACCCGTCACAGAAGTAAAGAGTTGATTCAAAATGGTATCGCTTTATTCCCAATTTCCCGACAGAGAGGGCTTGGACATGTCGCCAAATTTGAGAGAGGTCGTTGGGTCGTATCGCTTGTCGTATTTAGAAAATCTCGGATCGGCGTAATCGCCCATAAACTTTTCTCGTTTCACTCCCACTTGAACTACAGCGGTTTTGGTCTCCTGATATTTTATGGTGTCAGCTTCAATATCAAATGTGATACCCTCGGCATAAGGGACAAATTTGAGAGAGTCTAAATTCCATCCCATTTTTTCAATAGTATCGTAGGCCGGTGTGTAAACCGTATCGAGCTCAAAATCACCGGCAGGGTCATCGGGGTCTCCGGAAACTCGTACTTCGTAAAACTGACCCGTCCGTAAAATGTGAGAAAGGGTATCAAAATTATTGGCATACATCCCTGTAACATCCTTGTAAAATTCCTGAGCCTTTCGGACTTGCTTGAGTTTATTCACTACGGCTTTTTCTCTTTTCGCCTTTTCGTCGCCGAAGGCAATGGGCTCCTGAATGCTAGAATAGAGCAACCACGCAAGAAACCCAATTAAGAGCACAATGACTATATTAGCAATGATTCTCATAAATCTGTGTTTTACTGTAGTAGGTTTGCACAAGTATAAGGCTTTTTTGAAAATAATTCGTGAATTGATTGTTATTTTCGTCCCGCAAACAAAAAATTAATGACAAAACCAAAGTGCATACTAGCTATTGAATCATCTTGCGACGATACCTCTGCAGCTGTCATTCGGGAGGGAACATTGCTATCCAATGTAACCCATACTCAGGAAGTACACCAGAACTACGGTGGCGTCGTCCCCGAACTCGCATCTCGCTCTCATTTATCTGCTATTGTTCCGGTAATTGATGAAGCTCTACGCAAAGCGAGCTGTTCCAAACAAGATGTTGAAGCCGTAGCAGTAACGCGGGGCCCCGGACTCATGGGGTCATTATTAGTGGGGGTATCTATGGCGAAGGGGTTGGCACTGGCCTGGAAGGTCCCCTTGATAGAGGTTCACCATATGGAGGCGCATATTATGGCGCATTTTATAGAAGCTCCACGCCCTACTTTCCCATTTCTCTGCCTGACGGTATCAGGAGGACACACACAAATCGTTCGCGTAGATGCCCCGGCGAGATTTGAGATTTTGGGACAGACCCTGGATGATGCCGCAGGTGAAGCTTTTGATAAGACGGGAAAAATATTGGGGCTTCCCTATCCGGCGGGGCCTCATATAGACCGGCTGGCTCAGACAGGAGAAGCGAGCTATTCCTTTCCCAAACCTCAGATTCAAGGTCTGGACTTTAGTTTTAGCGGACTGAAAACAGCCATCTTGTACTTTTTGAGGGCGGAGAAAAAGAAAAATGTCAACTTTGTACAAGAGAATCTGGAAGACATTTGCGCCTCAGTACAGAGCAGCATTGTCAATATTCTACTGGAACGACTCACTGAGGCTGCGGAGAAAGAAGGATTAAATGAAATCGCACTGGCCGGAGGTGTCTCTGCCAATTCGGGTTTGCGCACGGCGGCGAAATCACTCGCAGAGAAAAAATCCTGGAATTTGTATATTCCCCAACTTCAATATTGCACTGACAATGCAGGTATGATTGCTATGGCCGCCTGGTTTAGAGGGCAGGAAGAGTTGTTTGCCGGACTAGATATGAAGCCGGATCCGCGACTTCCTATGACGCATTGAATTGCTGCATTAGGCGATCTTTCATGAGCGCAAACTCTTCATCGGTGATGATGCCTTGCGCTTTGAGCTCATTGAGCTGAGTTAATCGCTGGACAACTTCAGAATCATTGGGTGGCTTGGGCTGAGTTGGTTCTTCTGCCTGCTGCTCCTTCTTTTTCATTTCCGCTGCCATTTTCTTGCCTTTTTCAAACTTTTCCCGGTACATTTTGCGAAGGCGCTCCGGATCAAAATCCAAAAAAGTGCCTCCGGTCTTAAAATGACGCTTAAATACCTCTCCAACGCCAAAGGTTGAGGCTCCGCTCAGGACCGACATCGTAACGCCGCCCAATACGGTACCAACACCGGGAATAAATTTGAGTGCATTTGCACTGATTCGGGCTACCGTAGATCCCGTTAAGCTCGTAATTATAGCCTTGCCCTGTGATTCTTTGAACTCGACATCGTAGATTCTTGCCAAATTTCGAACCATATCTAACTGAATGGCTGTAACCGCCAAAATATCGGCAAATGGCACGGGAATAAAGCCCGCTCCCATGGACCAAACCATGTGATTCTTAATCATCGCATCTGAGCGAATTTGTCGTTCCTTGTCTTCCATTATACTGTAATCTTTCTTGTAAAAATACCGATCCACAAAACCCGAAAAGGCCATGTCTGCGACCATTCCACCAATAATACTACCTATCATTTGTAAATATTTTTTGTCCACTACTGTGCCCTTTAAACTCAGGCGCGTAAAATGATTCTACCCGGGTAAATCCTCCGGTGCATCGCCCGGCATGCGCTACTCGTTCTTTAAATTCGAAAATATGCATACCCGAAGGCAGTCTGTCGATAAAAAACCGAGTGCTTTCATCTCGGATACTTTGATAAAACTGCAGATTCCCATTATTAGTGTAACCGCTTTTCTGTTCTATGGGTTCCAATGAGGCCGCTCTAAATTGTTCGAGATGCACAAAATCCATGGCCCGATCTACTTCCAATCGAACCCGTGCTACCAAAATATCGCCTTTTTTGAGCTGAGTTTGAGGAGTAATGGGGTTCAGCTGCTCACCTTCCGGCCCTTGGGACTGAAGATAATACTCCGTCTGCACCTTCATCCGACTGTCCTGACTCTGTTCGACTTGATCTAATGGGCTGGAGTATTGAATGGAAGCACTGCCCCAAACCGGATAGAGGTTGTTATTTTCGATATTCAACTGATCTACCGGCCATTGGAACTCGCCCTGGTCGTCTGCTTCGCCCTCCCAGGCCACATACCAATCTCCTACCGAGACATCGGGCGACTTCACCCCTGGTCCGGAGCCATCCAGTCGGACAGATTTTGCCCGAATCCACGGATCTTGTCCGGAAAGTAAAAGTGCGTGAATAGCTGCCGCTGTGGCTTTTGAATTTCCCCATTGCGAGGTTTGTTTGTTTTTCAACAACCATTTCTTCGCTGCCTGACTTGCGACATTGGCACCCACCTCTTCCAATAGCTCTATAATTAGCGCCTGAGTCTCCAGGGAGCTATAATAAAAGTCATAGACGCCGGATGAACCCCACGACCATCCCAGGCGATCATCCTTTCTCGCTCGTTGTTCCAAAGATTCCACCAGGACCTTAACTTCTGCGTCCTTTCCAGCAGTGAACCACGCCCGACCCAACAGCGCCTGTTGGGCAAAGGAAAATTTGGCAAAGTTTTGGAAGAGGTGCTTTTCCAGCGATACTTTTAAGTCGGACCATGCTCCCCAGGAGCCCAAACTAGTGTTTTGTTCAACTTCAACAGCTAGAAAATAGGTATGTATGAGCATAGATGAACTCAGCCCGGACCAATCCTTTTTGCCCTTCGCTCCATATTGCTTCTCAAAAGATTGAAAACAATAATCCAGAGCAGACTTCAGTGAGCCTTGGATATCCTGATCAGAAATGAGTTGCATTTCCAGCATGCGCAGCAATTCCTTTGCAATATACTGTGTCACGTACAAGCTGCTTCGTCCGCCGGGCATCCAGGCAAATCCACCATCTGCGTTTTGCATATCTTTCAATTGTCGCAGCGCCCTGCCCTGTTCATAGCGCTGGCGGTTTTCATCGAGCAATAATTCGATTCGCTGCATGCGATCGCTCTCTTTCGACGCGGCTCTCACCCAGGGAGAATGTGCCAAATCGATGTTTTTCCATTCTTCCGACTGAGTAAGCGGACTTTCCCATTGCTCATTGTTCCTCATCAAAGCAATTTGTTCTTTGAGCTGAGGGACTTCCTCAGCCACCTCACTGGCCAGGGCATGCGCAAATAATCGATTGACCAATGCCGAAGAAGAATTGTTTTGAGGATTTGAAATATAAGGCAGGGCCTGAACTGCGTACCACAAAGGTTGTTTTGTCACATCTAATTGATAGTTGAGCTGAACTTGCTCATCTGAAGTGATCAATTGCTCTCGCCATTGCTTTAAATCAAAGGACTCACTCGAATTTGGATCAACCTCAAGTGGCAAGCTAGAAGTCACCAGCACTCTATCGCTCAGCACGGGCAGAATATGTGATTCTCCATCCTGCTCAGATCCCCGATCGACCGTCATTACGATGCGAAGAGCCGCCAGCTGCTCAGGACGTGGAACCCGCAATCGCCACTGCACAGACCGGGCGACGCCAGCTTCCAATTCAATATTCTTCGCCGACGAAGAACTAACCAAATAGGATGATGCATCAGCGCCCGTAAGAGCATCAGTTACCCGAATCCTCACCTGAGCCGGCTCTGAAGACGCTTCTCTGGCCTCCACCCGGGCTGAAAGAGCGATGGTATCTCCCTCTCTCAAAATTCGCGGCAAAAATGGCCGAATACTCAAATCCTGGGCTGTAACTACCTTTTTTGCCAGCACAGCTGAGGACAAGTCCGCCCGATGTGCCAATAGTTGTAATTTCCATTCGGTCAGTGCCTCATTTATCGTGAAAGTCATTTCGTACTCTCCCTTCTCATTTTGTTCCACCTCGGGAAAGAAAAATACAGTTTCATTTAAGTTTTCACGAACTGTGGATTCATCCACGGGTGGCGGGGGATCATCCGTTCTCGGTGGGCTACTCTCCTCTTCTTCTTGCTGTTCCCGGGGAACGCCCTCATCTTTGGCTCTCATGGATACCTGATCGTGCTGTGTATCCATCGCCATAACCCGATAGGGATAAAAGTGGGTGGAGCGCAGTATAAAGCTCGGCCATTCGATAGAAATCCCCCGACTGCGAGGTACATTAAAAAACCGCAATCCCCTAAAGTGCCGCGCCGAAAAATCTGAACTGCTCATGGATAATCGCACAGATGAATGAGCCAGGGGAAGTCGCGACCACTCATGACTTTGTATCTGATCCAAAGAAGCATCGTACATGGAAGCCAAAAGTTGAGTGGGTTGGTCGCCCTCTACAGTAAAGGAATACGTCTCCTCTGCACCGGGCTTGGTTTTGTCCCGCATGCGTTGTGTCCGAATCTCTAACTTCTTTTGAGGTCGCTCTATGGAAATGTCTCTCGAAGCTGAATAGAATCGATTTTGTTCTACACACCACATTTGAATCGCCACTGCCCCGAAATCATCAGCTGAAGCATCAATAGTTATTTTCGAATTGTTTTCCCAGCGCACGGGATCGTCATTTTTCTTCACCGCTACTCCTATGTGACTGTCTTTTCGGGGCAGGATAGCAGAAAGTGAAACACTCTCTCCGGCATCTAGCTTTGTCGGTATTTCTCGCCATTGAAGGAGAAGTTGAGAAGAGGAAGTGTTTTTATTCTTTGGCAAATACTCAAAAGTCTTTTGATAGAGTCGCGTTCCACTGTCATCTGTGATGTCCAGCCGATATTTTCCGGCCGCTAAGGCATCAAAGAAGCGAGCCGGCAGTTGTTCACTGCCTTCGATGCTCTCGGTTCCGGTTTGCACGACTCTCCCACCCTTTGGAGATTCGGAATCATTTGGAAAATATAAGAGATGTGGAAATTTCTTTTCAAAGTCAGACCGAGACATTAAAATCGTATCCGGAGAGCTCCAATAGCGGTCAATGGTTTTTCTCTCCTCCTCTTCAAGTTGTGAAAGTGACCACTTTATTTGGGTCGCAACGGACTCTCCCATGGCATTTTCCGCCTTCCATTCCAACTGTTTTTCTTCTTCAAATAAAATATCGGACAAAGACAACGAAATACTATATGGACTCGAACTCAGATCTAATTCCTTTTTGATAGCCTGTGTCTCTCCGGCAATATCCGTGACTTCACATTGAATTTCGTACCGGGCTCTGGTATTCTCGTCCGGCGACTCCACTGTGGCAAATGCCAATTGAAAGCTTCCGCCCGTTCCGAGCTCTCCCTCTCCCTGTGCGACCTGTACCTTTTGATTGTTCCGTGGAGGATAAGAGTATGCTCTGGGATATAATAAGCCAAATGTTCTGTAAACACTATAAGTGATTCGTGCGCCTGTCATGGGAAAGTCACTATAGGTTTGTGCATCAATATCCAGTTTGACAGTATCACCTAATTGATACTTTGCTCCTTCGGGCCAACGAGATTTCACCTGAAAACCCGGACGTCGATAATCCTCCAGACGAATTGAGGTGGAGCCAAAGGCAGAACTGATGGTATATTGTCCCGTCAAGCTTTCTTCGGGAAGAATAAATTCACCGTGTATGGCTCCTAACTCATCCGTGGTGAAAGTCTCTTGGCTCAAGGTCTCCCCGTTGGGATCCCGAAGGGTCAATTCCATACTTTGCCCGGCGACCACACTTTCTTTGAGAGCGGAAGATCGACGTAGAGCAATCCCTTTAAAATGAATCATCTGTGAAGAGCGATAGATCGATCGATCTGTGTAAAGCTCTAATTCAACTCGCTCGTCTCGCTCTGTTCTACCGTCAGATGAATGAAGTGTCAAGCCCGGCTGAAGTCGGCGATCCCCCTTATTTACTTCCAGGATTTTAATATTTTCATCTCCTCTCCACATAGCGCGCCCATCAGAATCGGTATTTAATGTAAAGCGACGACGATCAGAGGACCTCCAATTGACTTCCTCCAATACAACTTCCGCATTATTTACGCCGCGCCCTGAATTCCTATCCAGAACCAGGATATCCCGATCTACCGTAACTACCGCCAAATCACTCACCTGAAAACTCTGCCAAAACATGGCCTCACCAGAGCGAAGGATCACTACATAATTTCCATTTTTACGAGGATCTAAGCTCACTTCAGCGCTGTGGTAAGAAAATGGAGTTTTCTCGGGCAGACTATACTCTCCTTCCTCCAGCAGAGGCTGCTGATTCACCGCATCCTCAAATTCATCTGCATTTCGCCGATTGATCCGACTCAGCACCTCCTCATCTACGGCGCGAACTTCATAGGAAAATGAAAGAACATTTCTGTACCTGAGATGGAGCAAAATATCTTCATCCGGCACCACTACGGACTCTATCTCTGCCGATAGATCCGGTCGTTCGATTTCACGCATGAGTACCCGGGCTTGTTGACCCCAGGGATGGTCCTCTGTCATGATTCGCTCTTCCCGCAACAGCTCTATGGCTTTTTGATAGCCCGTTTTTCCATCTTCCTGAAGCGTTTCCCGCTCTGACATGTAATATTCTGCCAATTTCAGGCGAAGCTGCGCCTGCGCCAGCTCCTGGGGATATTGATTCAGCAGCTGCAAAAGCGCATCTTCCCATCTTTCTCGAGAACTAAGTCCAGAACCGTTGGCGCGCGCGAAGGAAAATCGCGCTAAATTGGCATCTAATTCAACTAATGGATGTTCGGCGATATCCAGAGCTTCCTGAAAAATACTAACGGCCTCATCGAGCCAGGAACTATCTTTCCCAAAATCATGATTAACAAATTCCTCCTTATCCGCCCACCACGCGGAATCCCTCATTACCGGGTGCTCTCCCAGTGGAATCGACAGCAGGGAAGCATCAGTCAGCAAGCTTGTTAAGGTATGAGCCATTACCTCATACAGCGACGGTCGAAATTCATACACTACCGTATCGGACAATGACTCTAAAACTCCAGACCAGTCTTCGTTTGATGCCTCCTTTAATCGGGGATGCAATGCCTCCCGCGAATATTCCCCTATGGCATCCAAAAACTGCGATCGAGTCCAATCATTGATATTCAGATCTCTCTTCTCGGTCTGTAACAAATCGGCCCGCTGATCAATGGTATTGCGACGCGAAGAATAATAATTTTTCACACCGACAGCCCGCGCATAGGACAATAAGTGATAACCCACAGAGTCCTCAATTGTCTTAACATTAAATAGGTAGTTCACGGGATCCTCCGGATCAATTTCCCTGCGCTGCGCACGCTCGGACATAATGTTATAACTCAAGAAAATGGACCGCATTGCAGATGGAATATCACGATCACGTCCCAATTTTTCAATTTTAGCCAGCAGAGACAGTGCTTTTTCCGGATAAGCCCGTTGATCAAGACTGTCAAAAGCCGTCCACAAACTGTCGATCGTCCCATCGGAAATAGAAGAGTCTTGCGGCATATCATTGGATTTGCATTGAGATAGAGCGAAAACAATCGCCGACATAAGCAGAAGAGAAGTGAGTCCTTTCAACATCATATAATTTTAAAGAGAGCGAATCAATACGAATCAATAAGGAGATGAATTTGGAACAGAAAAAGTGTACACGCCCAGTCACTTTAACCCAACTTTAACATCTCACCCTTAAAATACAAAATAATTTTAAGAACGACGACCCCTAATATCTACAGCTTCCAGTAACGGCTTTCCCGAAAGCATAAATTCCGACATCTGACGAGCAAAAAACGGCCCCAAAGAAGCCCCTTTCGACCCCAAACCATTAAATACAAACATATTCTGCTCTACTTCTCCCAATAAGGGGCGCCGATCTCTAACCGTGGGTTTGATCGCCCCCATCCGCTCCAATACAGGACCCGCTGCCATCTCATACATCTCCTCAAAACGCTGCAAAATCCGCTTTTCACCCTCCCCTGAGGGTTGCTCACCTTCGAAGTTCCAAAAGTTTGCCGTGCCCAACCACCAGCGATCCGAAGCCCAGGGAACAGAAAATATCCCCTTTTTAACAATCGCAGTCAACGGTTGATCCATCCCCATAGTCAATGCCTCGCCCTTAGATAAATTGAAAGGCAAACCCGACAAATACGGATTCTTCGCCGCCGATGCCCCTTCGCAAAACACCAATTGCTTGCAGCGCATGCCGCGATAATTCCATAATTCCCCATCCTTCTTCAGGGCAGAATGTCTCCAGAACTCCTCATAATATTGTCCGTTGTTTATCAGCGCTTTTCGATAGGCATACAAGAATCGGTTGATGCGAAGCTGGTGCCCTCGAAGAATAGAAACAAAAGGCCGATCTCGACTTAAATTTAGCGGCAGGTCTTCATCAGATACAGCACGTCCGATATAGGCCTCGTATTCCGGCAAGGACGATCTATAATCCCATTCCAATTCCGCCTGCCGATCCGGTAAAGCCCGAAAAATCGGTCGATCGTAGAAAAATTTTTCGCCCAGTAATCGCTCTAGTTTGGGGTACACACTCCTCGCCTCATCCAAAAGCTCATCGTACATCCAACTCTTTACGAATTTCCGACCGGTCAGAGGATTCAATATCCCGCTCGAGATTTTTGAGCAGGATGATCCCCCGGCATCCCATATGCAACAAGATCGCCCCGCCTGACTCAAATAGTAGTGTAAAAGCGTCCCGGCTAATCCTTGCCCCACGATGCCATAATCCCAAATCATACCTTCAGTTTTGCCCCTTGAAGATAAATAAAATCACCTGACTTATGACGCTCTTTTCTTTTTTTATATGTTTTTGGGTGTGCCCCCTCACTCGCACTTCGCGCGGCTCGGGGTCGGTCCCCTCCGGAGTTCGCTATTCGCTCCGTACCACCTTCGGCGGCACCAAGTCCTCCGGGCACCTCACACGGGAGAGATTTAAAATTGGGAAATATCCCTGCAAGACTGTATCTATTCTGTAAGGCCTGGCATGATCATTTCATAGATTATTGTATTGGCCAAAAATCCCATTCTAAACTGACAAAAAAAGTAGCCAAAAGAAAATCTGCAGTCCACCACTGAGTCCAAATAAGGTGAAAATAGAAATTACCAAGCAGCCTTGGAACATGCTTTCGAATCCACCTATTATTCAAAGTCATTAGGCTACAAATAATTAAGCTTTTTAATCGGTAGCACGGATTACTGCTCTTCCATTTTCTCGAAAAAACTCTTTCCGCACTTCCTATTCTTATCTATACTCAAAAAATAAAAGCAGCACCCATTTCCCAACCGGAGATAAATGAAAATGGTATAAAAATATTCGGGGGAAACTCGATTCCTAAATAGGGACCCAAAAAGAGTCGAAAGCCATAATTCGTAAAATTTATTTCATAAGAAGCCTGAAAGGTCCCCACAGAATAAGATAATCCCTCGTAGTCTTCCGTGTCTGAATCCAAACGGTTTATTCGTTCATAGAATCGATCCCTAAAACGTTCGTTATTCAGGGCACGCTCCTTGAGAAAAATCACCTCCTCTTCCTGAATCAAGTTGATCAATAAGCGACCTTCCAACCTTAACAAAAATGAATGACTACCTATTTCATACAGATCGAGCTCCATACCCAAACCGAGAGAAACATAATGGTGGCGCATAGTATAGTCCGTCTGTTGCCAGGTATACCCTAGAACTCCTCTACGATCTTGATTCAGATATTTGATGACATTTTGTTTGTATCCAAGAATCGCAAGGAATTTAAATCCACTGCCATCATTTGTAAATTTTCGAAAAGCAAGCCGATAACTATGAAGCCATCGATCACTTTTTTTTGTCATTTTGCCTATATTCAGATTTTCAAACGTGTTTGGTAACTGCTTACCATCATCACGGGTATTGAAGCTGAATGGAGCCCCCAACTCCCAATTCAATCTTGATTGAGCAGGAAGTTGAACCTGGCCGCAAATACAAAAAAAGAGGATACCGAATAAAATTCCTGTTCGCCTTGATCCTAAGTGGAATGGTGGTGGAAAGCTGACTGCAGATATTTGTGATAAATAAATCATAATTTCATATTATTATTAAAGATGAATGATTCAGCAATTATATTGGAAGATCGAAAAAATCAAGACGCTTTTCTGACCCAAAATCAAGTATACATAAATGTCCTTCTGAGTCAAAGAATACGGCTTCATAGAGTCCTCCCTGTTCAATTGAATGTTCCATTAACAATTGCATGCCATGCAACTCCACCAAAAGTATTCGATTTTGATAAGGGATAGCAATAATGTCTTTTGTTGGATGTTTCACGGGAGGCAGGTAAAAGTCAGAAGGATGTTTTAACAAAAGAGTCTTACTTCCCTTTTGTAATTTAGATGCTGAAATAAAGGTATTATCATAGCCTACAACAAAGTCACCTTCTCTCTTTAGATTTATTCCATATCCTTCAAATACTTTATGGTTGTTTTTCAGTGAATAACAAACCACTGCCGATCCAGCTCGGAAGCTCAATAGATTGTCATCATATTCGATGGCGCTCGAGATTTTCAACTCCTCCAATACAAATGTTTCTGAGCTTAAATAATGGCTATCGATTTCATGGGTTTGAGGATTGAGAAAAGGAAAGTAAGCTCCACGACTCTGCCCTCCTCCAAGAAGGGGGAAAGGAAGAAGAAGGCGATTTTCTGTTTCATCGTATGGAAATAATCTTGGAGAGTGTTCTGAAATCGTCATAAAAGGCAATCCAAAGCTTTGCACGAGTGTTACCCGTTCAGATGAAAAGTCAACATCATAAACGTAAGATTCTCTATAATCACTGCCTATGGTGTACATATAACATTTGCCGCCAATAAAATTATATCCAAAATAATATTCTCCACTATCATAGTAGTCTCGGATATCGTAGGATTTGCTTATTAGACCAGTTTCAGGATTCATTGTACTCCATTTTTTTCCGTTGGTCACCATCAAGTGATCCTGCCAATCAAATAGTACCACTTGATCGTCCTCACTATGGCTACTCCCGAATATCGTTTTCGGAATGATCCAGCGCACACCCATTTCTTTAATATCTATAGCTGCGATATGGTCTATGATCTCGATAAACAACAATGGGCGATGACCTTCGTATTGATACTTTTTGAAATCAACATTTGACCAATTGCCACCAATATCAAATATTGCTTCCCCAACTTTATCTAATTTTAGTTCCGGATACACAAGTTGCTCTCCTTCAGGTAATACTCCTTCTTTAGAGTTGCAAGCTGAAAAGAAAATGATCAAAATTAGAAAAAGAGAAAAAAGATAGCTTTTAAGTTTATTCAGCGGAATGAAGTAAAACCTAAACTCTGATAGGCTATAGATATAATTAATCATAATGTGTAAATAATCAGGTTAATAAATATGGAGAAATATAAAATTTTCGGTCAATTGACAATCTTTCAGTCTAAAAACTCCTCTTTTTGATTCACTTCGATCAAAATGAGTCAGCACTCAACAAGAGAAAATATTGGGAAAGAATGAAAAAACATATTAAAGGGTACAATGATAAATTATATAATTATTATAAGATTAATGATTAAACAATATCAATTAT
>JAWLFI010000014.1:0-25089 GCA_041685645.1 Saprospiraceae bacterium
GAGCCGGGCCGTCGGGCAGGCCGGTTCCCAAAAAGCCGAAAAAAGATGGCCGCTGCATGCCATAATAAGAGAAATCTTCTGCTGCCATCATATCCACGTCAGTCAAAACCGGAACCTGAGGCAGTCCTTCTTGCACCGCTCGGGAAATCGTGGCACTTATTTCCGGTGAATTAAACGTCAATGGGACTTCTTGAATGACTTCCCACCGCAGTTTTGCACTATATCTCTGTTCAAGTGATCGATTTAAGGTTTCCACTTCGCGCAGGATGGTAGCTCGAGTTTCAGGGTCACGGCTACGAATCGTCCCCGTCATTCGGACGCGATCAGCAACAATATTGGCTATTTGCCCTCCTTCGATGGTTCCCACACTGATTACACCCGTGGAACGAGGACTAATGCGCCTAGAAATTATCGTTTGCAAACCCTGCACCCAATCCGATGCAATCACAATGGAATCAATCCCCTTCTCCGGGGCGGCTCCAGCATGTGCACTTTTTCCATGAACAATCATTTCAAACATATCGGCAGATGCCATCACAGTTCCCGGTTGCAATCCCAGGGTGCCGGAAGGTAGATCTGGTCTTTGATGCAGGCCAATGGTAACATCCACTCCGTCTATTGCCCCTTCAGACACCATTCTCTGTGCGCCTGACCATCCCTCTTCATCATTAAAGTTATTCTCCTCCGAGGGTTGAAAGATAAATCGAAATCGTCCGGCATCTTTCTCATCGTGTAAATAGCGAATCGTACCCAACAGAATGGCCATATGAGCGTCGTGCCCACAAGCATGCATGACCCCCGGATGCTCAGAGCGAAAGGGCAAGTCCGTCTCTTCCGCCATCGGCAAGGCATCCATATCGGCGCGAATAGCTATTAGAGGTCCATTTGCATTGGGATTAAGGTCTGCGACAATGCCGGTGCGGGCAAGTTTTTTCACTTGTAGATTAGGGAAGCGAGCGAGCTCCTTCAACAGGGCCTTCTGCGTCCCATATTCCTCATAGCTCAGCTCAGGTTTCTGATGAAAATACCTTCTCCAGTGAAGGATGTACTCATTCAATTCCGTATTTTTAGCTTGCATAGTATGCAGTATGTTTTATGAGACAAGACATAAAAATATGACTTTATTCTTCCTCTTTGTTTTTCCCATCATCGTAACTGACTCTCACATGATGAATGCTTTTTAGCATCTTTCGAAACACAATTTTACACATTTCTAATTCTTTGAAGCTCAAGTGTGACTCTTCTAATTGGCCAGAACTCACCTTAAAAGTAATGATGCGGTCTATCATTTCTATTAAATCTTCATAGCTGGGCTGATCCAGAGATTTGCAACTCGCTTCCAGAGAGTCGGCCAACATAAAAATTGCTTCTTCCTTTGATTTTGGTTTGGGACCGGGGTAAACAAAGGCCCCTTCATCTATTTCTGTATCCTTGTTATTTGCCAGGTGTTGTCTGTAAAAGTACTCCACGCGAGTTGTGCCGTGATGGCTGGCAATGAAATTTCGAATCAATTTAGGTAAGCCGTGCTTTTTGGCTAATTCCAGACCGTGGGTAACATGTTCGATAATAATCTCAGCACTTTCCTTAGGGGATAGCTTATCATGTGGATTGTATCCACTCTGATTCTCGATAAAGAATTCAGGGCGCTTGGTCTTTCCCACATCGTGATATAGCGCCGCAACTTTTACAGATAAGGCATCGGCTCCTATTTCTACCGCTGCGGCTTCTGCCAGATTAGATACTTGAAGAGAATGCTGCAGGGTGCCGGGTGCTTCAACGGACAACTTCTTTAACAGGGGGTGATTCATATCAGATAGTTCGCCTAAGGTGATATCCGAAGTAAATCGAAAAACGCGTTCTAATAAAGGGAGTAATGGATACGCCAGAAAGGTAAGAAAAGCACTCAGAAAGAACCAGAGAAAATAGGAGTAGTTCACAGTGTAAATATTTCCCTCGCGAATCAGAGATAATCCCATGTAGCTGACTGCATAAGAGAGGAAAATAATGCCCACTGTAGTAAACAATCGATTCCATACTGCTTGTACTCGAAACGACAATACGGTGGCAATGCCCGCGACAATCTCAATGAACATAAACTCGTAGCCCAGACTCGTCAAATAAGAAGCGAGAAGGATAATGATAAGATGGAGAAATAAAGCGAGTCTATCATTGAAAAAGTTTTTAACGACAATAGGCACCACGCAAAAAGGTATAATGTAGGTGCTTATATTTTCTATGGGATCAATAACACTCACCAAATAACTGTACAGAGCAATCCATAAAATCATGAAGAGAAGTTGATTGAAATGGAAATACACTTCACGGGCATTGGATTTGAGAAACAACAAAAACAAGAAAATCAAATATACTGTCAGTGACAGGTAGCCAACAAAAACCCACCAAGATCCCAGGCGGGATCCGAGTGTGGGGCGATATTGACTTTGGTAGCTGTCTATTTTTCGATGGATTTTCGGAGTGATGATTTCCCCGGATTCAACGATCAGCTCACCCTCTTTTACGACACCTTCAGTTTCAGAAATGTCCTCCAAAGCCATTTGCAAATATCGTTCCGTGCGTTCAGGAGTAAAATGAATATTGGGCTTCAGCGATTGAATGAGCGGAGACAATATCAAATCAGCATCTGGCATTTCAGAGGCTCTCAATTGCTCCTGGACGTAGGCCCGGGCTTCTGATTGGGTAAGTACCCGGCTGATATCAGCAATTTTTCTCTTATCGCCCTCTACGAGTTGGAACTTCTGAATAGGCCTGTAATTTTCATCCAATGTTGTGGTGTCAATTAAGCCGGCGCGATAAATTTGAAGATACTGCTGTCTGGCGAGATTGAGGTACAGCTCCTTTCGTTTAATCAAATCGGACACCCCAGACGTATCTTTCATGCCTTCGGCCAATTGATCTAATAATTGATCAAATTTCTCCAGAGAAGAATGAAATTGAGCTGTATCCTTTTCAAAATAGGGTAAAAAAGAGTTTTTTGTCTTTTCTCTTTCCAGCTCTAGTTGTTCCTCGGACTTCACCACACCAAAGGAAGTAGGTGAGACTAGATTATCGTAGGGCCAGGGTTTATTGATCTCGTATTCATAATTCGTACCCGACTGATAGGGAAACAAAAAGGCGATAAACACAATTAGTCCTATCACCATGCCCACGTTCAGTAAATTGGCAAAAAGAGTCTTTTTATCCTCTGGAAAAAATGTCATTCTCTATTGTTTTCTTGCTGTCCATTTGACCTCTGCAACTTCTTGTCGCGCAGCAAATAAACGACAAAGAATAAAAATGTAATCAGAGAGGCGATTGAGATATTGGACGATTATTGGCTCTACCTCTGAAACCATGGATAATGCAACGACTTTGCGCTCTGCTCTGCGAGCGACTGCGCGAGCGATATGAGCTTTCGAAATTAAGGCTGAGCCACCGGGTAAAATAAAATTCCGCAAGGGCTCCAGTTCCTCATTAAACGCATCAATAGCTTTTTCGAGTGCTTCAATGTCTGAAGCGATGACCCGGGAGGGGGTTGGCTTTTTATCCGGATCAGATGCCAGAGAAGATCCCATATCAAATAATCGATGTTGAATCACCAGAAGTTGATCCTGCACTTCTGCGATTTCAGTTTCGTCCCTCAGTAAGCCCATCCAGCCATTGAGTTCATCGACCGTTCCATAGGCATCGATCCGAATATGAGATTTGGGTAGTTTCTTGCCACCAAATAATGAAGTAGTTCCCTCATCACCAGTTTTTGTGTAAATTTTCATAGCTCAATTTGTTTTATATCGGTGTTCTTCATCATCCACCATGATTATATTATCATTTGCCACATCTGATTCGATCACACCATCCCGCAAGCGAATAATTCGATGGGCGTGCTGTGAAATATCAGGTTCGTGAGTCACTAGTACAATCGTATTCCCCCGTCGATGTATTTCTTCCAGTATTGACATGATTTCAATTGATGTGGTAGTATCCAGATTTCCCGTGGGTTCATCTGCTAAAATAATAGCGGGATCTCCCACAATCGCACGGGCAATGGCCACTCGTTGACGCTGACCTCCTGAAAGCTCATTGGGCTTGTGACTCATCCGATCGCTTAAGCCGACCAAGTCCAATGCTACTTTTGCCTTCTCCATTCGCTCCTTTTTTTTATGCCCACCATAAATCAATGGCAAAGCAACATTGTCAAGGGCCGTTAATCGCGGCAATAGGTTAAAGGTTTGAAAAATAAATCCAATTTCCGCGTTGCGCACAGCGGCCAACTCTGAATCCGACATAGAACTCACGTCAATTCCATTCAATCGATACGATCCACTTGTGGCTGTATCTAAACAACCCAAAATGTTCATTAATGTTGACTTGCCCGAGCCAGAGGGGCCCATTAAGGCCACATATTCATTGTAATGTATATCCAGAGAGACTTCTTTCAGCGCCAGGACCTCTAATTGTCCAAGCAAATATTTTTTACTAATATTG
Organism: Saprospiraceae bacterium; assembly: GCA_041685645.1. Taxonomy (GTDB): domain Bacteria; phylum Bacteroidota; class Bacteroidia; order Chitinophagales; family Saprospiraceae; genus JAWLFI01. The sequence continues at coordinate 4,483 of JAWLFI010000014.1, forward strand.
GATATGGATATGATTTCAGACATTATGCTTAGTTTTGGAATTCTAAGATAACAATTATGTTCGATGAATGAAGTGCAATATGCGGAAGGCCAAACGATTTTATATCTACTTTCACTAATCATCCACTAAAACCTATTTCGAGCCGATGAGTTCTATACATGAAATTTTTAAGTTATGACCATGAATTCCAAAAAACCTCTTCGCCATGTAGCTATTGCCGGCAACATTGGCGCAGGAAAGACCACCTTATGTCAAAAGCTTTCGGATCACTATCAGTGGAATGTACATTTCGAAGATGAGGAGCATAATCCCTATTTACCGGATTTTTACGACGACATGAAACGATGGGCCTTTCACTTGCAAATTCACTTCCTTCACAATAGATACAAACAGATCGTAAATATCCAGTCGGGCACCACAACAGTTGTTCAAGATCGCACAATCTATGAAGACGCTTATATTTTTGCTCCAAATTTGCACGATATGGGGCTCATGTCCAAAAGAGACTTTGAGAATTATCGCTCCCTATTCAATACTATGACTCAGCAAATTTCGGCTCCCGATTTACTCATTTATCTCAAAGCGGATATCTCAACCCTGGTTTCCCATATTCAAACGCGAGGCCGGGACTACGAAGGGAACATGAGCCTGGATTATTTGAGAAAACTCAACGAGCGCTATGAAAACTGGATCGCTGAATACAAAGAAGGTCCGCTGCTCATCGTTGATTCCAATGGTTTGGATTTTACACAAAATCGAGAAGATCTAGGTAAAATTTTGGATCTGATCGATAGCAGACTCAATGGCCTGTTTCCTTCTGAAACCTAATGAGGTTATCCCAGTATAAACTTTGCTACTTCCCTATCCTTATATCTATAGAACAAAAGCACAGACGCAATGAATGAATCCAATTATCGCTCACTAATAGCAGAACTCGATCAACACAATGCGATGTTAGTAGCCGTGAGCAAGGTGCACCCCAAAGAAAAAATAGAGGAGGCCTACGGCTGGGGACATCGCGATTTTGGTGAAAACAGAGCTCGAGAAATGCAGGGCAAGCAAGAGGCTCTCCCCGATGATATAAGGTGGCATATGATTGGTCCGCTGCAAAGCAATAAAGTGAAATATATTGCAGATTACGTCTACATGGTCCATTCAGTAGATCGAAGAAAGATACTGAAAGAAATCGATAAAAGAGCGAGGAAGGCAAAACGCACTGTTAAGGTTTTGCTTCAAGTACATATTGCGGAGGAAGAACAAAAGTTCGGTTTTGATGAAAAGGAGCTCATCCAACTCCTCGAGAAAAAACCGGACGAGCAATTTCCAAACGTAGAAATATGTGGACTTATGGGTATGGCTACTTTCACTGATGACACAGAGAAAATCCGAAGCGAATTTCGGGGACTTAGACAACTTTTTGAGAAAATTAAATCCCAGTTTGATCTCGGCCCCTCTTTTACAGAACTATCCATAGGGATGACGGGAGATTATAAAATTGCATTGGAAGAAGGCGCTACAATGGTGCGCATTGGCAGTAAAGTTTTTGGGCCGCGACCGACTAAAAATTGAGGCTTACAAAATAGGTATCGTAGGTCAAAAACCCATCGAATTTTGCCCAAAGAAAACCGAATTAAATACTCTTCACAACACTTATTATCACAATATACCCAGGAGACAATACATGCATTATTTGCTTATTCTCGATGGATTATTGCCAGAAAAAAAACGACTGATTTCCATTTTTTAATTATGCTAAAATCACTTACCTTACATGAAATAATTTCCAGTATGAAACTTTCAATATTTTCATTGCTGTATTTAATTCTTTTCTCGTGGCTCATGCCAATAACTGGTAATGCATCACCCAATAATACACTTCATTGCATAGAGCCCATCACTCATTTTACATTTATACCTAAGGCCGTTCATAAAGCAAGCCAAGACAAAAAAAACCTGGGACAGTTTCTTTTCTGGGTTAAAAACAAAGTCAAGCGGTTTACAAAAGATGTTAAATCACTTAAGAATGTATTGACGAATGAGGGGGAAAAGACTACCAAAACGCATAGGGGAGCCATTGCTAGCTTCATCATGGGTTTTGTGTCTATATTCATAGCAGGGATTCCTCTTGGAATTTTATCAGTAATCATTGGCATGGTGTCATTGACCCAAATTAAAAAGAATCCGAAATATTTTTCGGGCAAGAGCCTAGCTGCAGTTGGAATAATTGCCGGATTCATTGGCTTTTTCGGAGCCCTTATTATTGTTACTAACATGTAAGTTAGCTAGCGATGCATTACAATAAAATAGGTGTTTCGACCTAAGAGGCAAACAAAGACATCGGTCTAAATAAGGGGAGCCAAGTGACTTGATTACAGATGAGCATCTAGATATTATAGTGCATATGAACACTATAATACCTATTGAACGTATTTGGAAATATACCTATGCCGAAGCTCATTCAAATCATTGATTTATAATATTTTACAAAAATTGTCTGGAGATGCACTTCCAAATCAAGATACCCAAATTTGGTTCTTTACATTTGAATGAGTTCGAGGATCAACCCTTTGATAAACGACTGGTTTCCAACATGCTATCATTAAAACAGGCAACCCTTATCCTAAAGTTTAGGAATAATTCGGGCTAAGATTCTTTAATCCCCTCTTCCCAAATTATTCAGCCTTTCTCATTCTTAACGATCCACCCTTCATATCCAACAAGGATGGAAATAATGGTAATTTCAATAATAAAATAGATCAATCCAAGTGTAGTTAAGCTCTGAGAATAAGCAATGAGTATGAAAAGAGTAATTAAGCAGTAAGTGATATTACTGAGAATCAGTAGGTTCAGAAATGGCTTCACCCGATCCATCTTGATGATATAACAGACTGTAGAATAGATAAATAAAAGGAAACCAAGAAATGATAGCAAAAACAACATTGAAGAAGGCAAGCCAAAATACTCTGAATGATACCTCCCCACCCAATAGAGAATCATTGCAGTAATGAGGGCGCCCGCTGCATCAATGGCGAATATTCTCCTGGGAGAAAAAGAAGAAATTCCGAGTCCGTATGCCCAAATCATTTCTCAAATTATATATTCCAAAATACTCCTTTTGATGACCAGATGCAACTACTTTAAAAAATCCCTCAATATTTGATCCATTTCTTGCTGAGATACCCCTCTGTAGTCACTACCCGAATCCAGTACAAACCCGAGGGTACATCCGAAAGCAAATACCAATCTTGCTGGCCGGACCAGGTCCGCACACTTTGTCCCAGAGAAGTAAAACATTCTACACTCTTAACTTTTGCATGGCCAGTGGCCAGACGAAAGCCATTTGATCCCGGATTGGGAAATAAAAGTACCTGCTCATCTGCCAATTGCGAATCAGAAGAAGAGGTGCCGTCAACCATCCAGGGCGTGCTATAAATAGAAAGTCCCCCTCTGCTATTTCCAACAATCAGTTCAAATTGTCCATTATTATTTAAGTCGTAAAATCGCGGATGAGATCGCTGTCCTACTCTCAGATTTCCTAGAGGTTCCTCCAGTAAAATCATCGGATCCTCTAATTGCTCGTCCTCAGCATATAACAAAATCTGTCTCGACCCGCTACCTGTAAGTAACAAAAACTGATCCTCAAATGGCAGGAGTTGCGGCGAACTGAAACCGGTAAACTCATTGGCCGCTCGAGTAAAGACCTCTCCGAAACAAGGAGTATTTGGAGCCAATTGCTCGTCCGGCTCAAAAGCAGCGCTCCCGATGGAACCCATGTTTTCGAAGTAGTTAATATTTCCACAGGCTAATCCATCAACAGAGTTCCCATTGCGCTCTCCTATCAACAAATCCCCGAGTCCATCACCATTCACATCTATAATTTGAGGAACTGAAAATTGGCCCACATCAATATCAGCAAAATCCACCACTTCGCTAGCAAATTCAAAAGGCTCTCCCTCTCCGGCAATATTCTCAAAGAGAAAGAGTCCGCCTGAAAAACTTCCAACGACCAAATCTATATCTCCATCACCATCTATATCGCCAAATGCAGGGGCTAAGCCCTGATGCTGATTACCGGGAAATCGACTCATTTCTAAATAATCATCATCGACCAACTCAAAACTCGGTTCTGCCTCAGATCCCGTATTCAAAAATAAATACATGCGAGGCTCTACCATGCCTGCCTCCAATTGAAGACCAAAAGTTCCCACTAATAGATCTGGCAATCCATCTTGATTAACATCGGCGATGGCTGGAACTGAATGTGCGCTGAGATCTATGGTCAACTCCTCAAGAAAATTTTCTTTCACAAATTTTGCCTCAAAGCCATCGCTCTCCGCAGAACTATCGTTGTTGTACTGCCATATAAAATTCTGATTCCTCGCTGATGCACTGGAGTTTGGCGCGACGATCAATTCATCCTCCCCATCATTGTTCACGTCGACGAAATAAGAGCTCAAAAAGCGATTAAATTGAACAGTGATGTCTGAAGAAGGATAATTTACGTCCTGATCCACACCAAAGGCATTGTCGAGTGTACCCTCGTTGTATAAGGCCACCAATTGATCCGATCCAATGTCACCAATCAACAAATCCATTAAGCCATTGCCGTCTAAATCGCGAGCTGCTATCGCAGATCCGGCATGTCGCGCACTGGCCACTGCCCCGCCATCTTCCTGCAATCCGCGAGCACAACTGTTGGGATCATTAGATAGAAACAAGTTTTCACTAAACTCAGATTCGTAAACTTTTGCCCAACAGCGATCCTCCAGAATAAAAACCAGACTATCCAATGGCAAATCGCGTTCCACAGCCATGTTTTTGTAGAAATAAATGTAACTTCCGGACGGTTCCCAGCTCAACACATCCAAGTCTCCATCGCCATCGACATCTACAATCTCGGGATGATCAATAATACTTACATAAGCATTATTAAAGCCACCGGAATTATTTTCGTATTCAATGATATCGCGATGATTTTCAAAAGTAACAGGATCGAAAGCCAAACTACCGGCTTCTTCCCGGCCTCGAAATACCTGTATACCCCCAATCCCGGGAATATGAGAGTAGGTGAATAAATCCTCAACCCCATCGTTATTATAGTCTCTCACCATTAAAAAATTACGCGTCGGAGGAAATATGTCATTATACTCCGGTGCAAAGGTCCACTGATCCCCCACATCATCATAGATAAAACTCAAAACAACTGCCCCTTCCCTATCAAAAACCACCAGATCCTGAATTCCATCGCGATTCAAATCTATATTTGAGAATTGGGGCGTGGTAAACCCGCCCGTTAAAGGCATGGCTTTAGTCTCGCCATCCAACACAAAGTCGATATCCATCAACTCGTATTGTGCCGATACGCCAAAGCTCAGCATACAAATCAAAGCAATAAAAAAATGCGATTGAAATAGACTCATTTTATATCTTTATATTTATTGCATATTCCTGATCCGTAATAATACAGTATTTTGGAGAAAAATTCTTTGCCTTTCTCATTAAATTCCTGCGTTTCTGCAAAAAGGGACGAGTTCCAACCCAAAAACCGACCTATGCACAGTCTGGCTTTTATTGCTAAGCACATCATATATATAGCTCTGATCTGTGTAGTCTTAGCTCCTTCCTATTCCATCAACGCACAAAATGGGAAATTGGTTTCTTCTCCAGGATGGTCGAAAATCAGCGTTGCTTCCGAAAATGTAAATCTTCACTATTCCGATACTACAGCTGAACAAGTCAGCTTAAAAATCAATGGAGAAACGCACAGCCTGCCGCTGCAAGAAGGCATGGCCTCACTCCCTGTCACACCGGATGCCGGAGGGCAACTCCTTTATCTGAAGGCAACTGACAAAAGGCAACTTATTCACCTTCATGCAGATGAGTTGGGGCAAGCACAAATCACGAGAATTCCACTTTGGTTGTCTATCTTACCACCCTTGGTAGCCATTGGATTGGCTTTGCTTCTCAAGGAAGTCATCATATCCTTGTTTGTAGGAGTATGGATGGGCGCTTTCATAGCCGGCGGACTGCGCTGGACATCTCTGTGGTACTATTTTGAGTCCTTGTTTTTTACTCTTCAGAAATACGTGATTCAGGCGCTCAATCACTCCGGCCACCTCAGCGTCATTGTATTTTCGTTGCTGATCGGCGGAATGGTCGCCATTATATCGAAAAACGGTGGCATGGCCGGCGTCGTTCTACAACTTTCGAAATACGCCAAAGGTCGCAGAAGCACTCAGTTTGTGACCTGGCTTCTCGGAGTCGCCATCTTTTTCGACGACTATGCCAATACGCTCATTGTGGGCAATACGATGCGCGCCGTCACTGACCGATTCCATATTTCCCGGGAGAAACTCGCCTATATCGTGGACAGCACAGCAGCCCCCATCGCAGCCGTTGCCTTCATTACCACCTGGATCGGTGCAGAACTCGGATATATTGAAAGCGGCCTCGATATCATCGAGGGCTGGACGAGAACGGAAACGCCCTATGCCATTTTCCTTCAGTCCCTAAAGTACTCCTTCTACCCTGTTTTAACCCTGTCGTTCATTCTCATGCTCATTTATCAGAAAAGAGATTACGGTCCCATGTGGCGGGCTGAGCAACGAGCCATTCAAAGCGAAGACCAGCCGGACGCTTTGCATTTAAAAACCGATAGTCAAGAGGAAGACCTATCGCCACTCCCCAATAGTGGACGGCACGCCCTGGATGCCATTATTCCCATTCTCGCAGTCATTATGATTACCATGCTGGGATTGTGGATGACCGGAATGAATGCCACATGGGAAGAAATGCAAGCCGCCGGCATAGATGTCCCCCACCGATTCTCCGCAATTTGGTCAGGCATGGACGGCCTCTGGGCTGAGCCCGTCTCTGTCTTCATGAAGCTCGGAAAGGTCATTGGGCTGGCCGACTCTTACATCGGTCTGCTCTGGGGATCTCTATCCGGTGTCATCCTGGCCATTCTCATCAGCGCCTACCGGGGGAGCATGAAGCTGACTGAAGGGATTCACTGGATGTCCGTGGGTTTTAAAACCATGTTGCCCGCCATTTTAATCCTCACCATGGCCTGGTCATTGGCTATTACGACAGAAGAACTGCAGACAGCTGACTTTTTGGCTTCTCTAGTCCAGGATAGCCTCAACCCTTATTTCCTTCCCCCATTGGTATTCATTCTATCGGCCGTCATCGCCTTCTCTACCGGTTCGAGTTGGAGTACCATGGCGATCCTCTTTCCCATTGTTATTCCCACCAGTTGGGCCGTCAGCCAGAGCGCCGGCCTTCCGCCCGACATCGCCTACCAAATTCTGCTCAATGTCATAGCCACCGTATTGGCAGCTTCTGTCCTCGGAGATCATTGTTCCCCCATTTCAGATACTACCATTCTCTCCTCTCTAGCTTCTGGCTGTGACCACATAGAGCACGTGCGCACCCAGTTGCCCTATGCGCTTACCGTAGGTCTCATCAGCTTTCTCTGTGTTTTTCTAGCCACCTTTTTAGGTGGCAGTTGGAGTGTTTCTATTCTCTTACTTATCGGTGCACTCGTCGTTCTCTGGTTCTGGATTCGATGGAAAGGTCGGGCATTGGACGCAACAGATCGGCCTTAGATATGTTATTCGTTTATGAAATATAAAAAATACGACGATCCCAAGGAAGATAATTTTTTCGGGACCGCTTTTTTATTGTATTTGGTCCTGGCAGCCATTTCATTCTTGTTTTTGGGCGTCATGGGTGCCTATATGTACAATCGGGCGCTCTTCGATTTGCCCGGCATGCAGATACCTGAAATTTTTTACCTCAGCACCTTACTCATCGTCGGCATAAGTTATCTCGTTAGATCTGCCCGCCACCACTACGACCAATCCGATTTTAATTCCCTTTATCTCCGCTGGCAGCTCATTTTGGCAGGCTTGCTCCTCTTCATCGTGCTGCAAATCTACGGTTGGGTCAGCCTGATCGACTCGGGCATATCTGCGGACACCAACAATTCAGTCGGATATCTCTACGTATTATCTTCCCTGCATATCGTGCATATTTTGATTGGCTTCCCCTTTCACATCAAAGAGTTGTGGAGACAGTATCGGGCACAAAGGGAAGGTGATTTTTCTAAGATGGAGTATTTGTCTCAGGAGAACCGCAAGAACCAGATTTTTCTCATCGGTCGGTACTGGCACTTTTTAGATCTGCTTTGGATCATTCTCATGGTCTTCTTCATTGTCAACACATATTTCTGGTAGGCCTTTTTTATTTTGGATTTGGCCGTGCCCCCGGACCGCCGACAGTTATAGCGTGATCAGCACGGCGGTCCGGGGTCGGGTCATCCGTGGCTATCGGTCCCGCCTTTTTTAAAGGGCGGGACGCCACCGCCCTTCGGCGGCGGCCCACTCCTACCCCTCACGGGGGCTTTCCGGCCCAGGCGGCTGAACCCTTTCCACACAATTCCACACCGAAGGGTCAAATCAAAGCAATGCAGCAAAAGATATCGGGACTGTTCAAAAGATGCATCTGCTTCGGGTTAGGGATAGTAGGTGACCCGAGCCGCAGGCGAAGGGTGTCCCGAGCACGGCAACTGCCGGGCTCGAGGACCGACAGCACCGCATAGCCCGACCCTCTCCGCCCCTGCATGTAATCTCGGCCGGCAACTCCGGGTGGATCCGTGGAATAAGCAATATTCTGTCAGATGAATGCCGGCGGAGAGGGGAACCCCCTAAAAAATATATAGAAAAAATTGAATATTGAAAGGTAAGGGCTATTCTAAGCCTGAATTCCTTTTATCTTTGTGCGGAGATGACGAAAATGGGTTGAAATACTAACGGACACAATACGAAATCATGAAAGCTTCATTAGCAACTACGGACGTATCAATCGCGGAATCCCTGGGTCTGAGTGGGGAAGAGTACGAAATGATCAAGGAGTACCTGGGGCGAACCCCCAATTTCACTGAACTGTCGATCTACTCAGTCATGTGGTCGGAGCACTGCAGCTATAAAAACTCCATCAAATACCTCAAAACACTGCCCAATACGGGGGAACACCTGCTGGTGGGAGCCGGTGAAGAGAATGCCGGTTTGGTGGATATTGGCGATGGTCTGGGTTGTGCCTTTAAAATCGAATCGCACAATCACCCTTCGGCCATTGAGCCTTATCAAGGGGCAGCTACCGGAGTAGGCGGAATACACAGAGATATTTTCACTATGGGAGCTCGCCCCATTGCGGCGCTCAATTCCCTGCGATTTGGAGACCCGAACAATAAGCACATGCGACACCTCATTCGCGGGGTGGTCAAGGGGATTGGAGATTATGGGAATTGCCTTGGGGTGCCGACGGTAGGTGGAGAAGTGTACTTTGAAGACTGTTATCAACAAAACATATTAGTCAATGCCATGTCGGCGGGCATCGTCAAAGCCGGAGAAACGATCACAGCCAGTGCGGATGGGCCCGGCAATTCGGTGTTTATCGTAGGATCAGCTACCGGAAAAGATGGGATTCACGGAGCGACCTTTGCCTCCGCCGAATTAACAGAAGATAGTGCAGATGATCTGCCTTCTGTGCAGGTGGGAGACCCCTTTCAGGAGAAGTTGCTATTAGAAGCGAGTTTGGAAGCGATACAAACCGGAGCACTAGTCGGCATGCAAGATATGGGAGCTGCCGGTATTTCTTGTTCTACTTCAGAGATGAGTGCAAAAAGTGGTACGGGCATGAAAATCAATTTGGATAAAGTGCCGACTCGTCAAGACGATATGGAGCCCTTCGAAATATTGCTTTCAGAGAGTCAGGAGCGCATGCTGGTGGTAGTGAAAAAAGGAAGAGAACAAGAGATTTTAGATGTTTTCGATAAATGGGATTTGGAATGTAGTGAAATTGGAGAAGTCACGGATACCCAAATGTTAGAATTTTATTTTCAGGGACAAAAAGTAGCTCATATTCCGGCCGATAGTCTGGTGCTGGGTGGGGGTGCTCCCGTTTATGACCGAAGTTATCGCACCCCGGGTTATTTGTCTGAAGTCAAAGCTTTCGATCCCGACAAAATTGAGGTGCCAAAAAACCTCAAGGAAGTGGCTGAATTTATAATCAGCCGCCCCAGCATTGCATCCAAGTCGTGGATTTATGAGCAATACGATCACACGGTGCGAACCAACAATCTCAACACCCTCCATCCTTCTGATGCATCCGTCGTTCGGGTAAAGGGCACAAAGAAAGCCCTGGCCATGAGTGTAGATTGTAATAGTGCCTATATAGAGGCTGACCCCGAGGTAGGGACGATGATTGCAGTGAGTGAGGCAGCTCGCAATGTGAGCTGTAGTGGTGCACACCCCATGGCTATCACCAATTGCCTCAATTTTGGCAATCCCTATAATGAGGAAGTGTACTATCAATTTGTAAAAGCAATTGCCGGCATGAGACAGGCCTGTGAAGCCTTCAACACTCCTGTTACGGGAGGGAATGTGAGCTTTTATAACGAGTCTCAGGGAAAATCCGGAGCCGAGCCCGTTTTTCCGACACCCGTTATTGGTATGTTGGGATTGATTCAGGATACTGCTAAGATCTGTCAGTCCTCTTTTGGCCATCCGGGAGACCTCATCTATATGTTGGGGCCACTCAATGAAAATATTTCATGCAGTACCTATGTGAGAAAGTATCACAACATTCGATATTCTCCTGCCCCATTTTTCAATATGGACAAAGAGATTGACGTTCAAAAGATAGTCAGAATGCTGATAGAGGAAGAATTCTTAGAATCTGCCCATGATGTGTCCGATGGAGGCACCTTCACTTCTTTAGTGGAGAGTGCTACAGCATCGAATTTGGGCTTTGAAGTCAGATCGAAGCCGGGACTGCGCAAAGATGCCTTTTGGTTTGGTGAATCGCAAAGTCGTATCCTCGTCACTATTACTCCGGAGCGTCAGGGATCATTTCAGGAATTTTTGAATGCACATGACTATCAACATGTGTGCAGATTAGGTAGAGTGACAAAGGGAGAAGTCTTTATCGATGAGGAATCGTGGGGAGACATCGACCATTGGGGAAAAATTTACAAGGAGGGATTTACCCATATTATTGAATCATAAAAGAAAAACGAACAACATATGAAAATTGAGAAAATTTTATTTCTTCTGCCCATACTCGCCATCTTGAGTTTGGCGCAATGTAGCTCTTCTGAAACGGGCGGAAGTGAAGGTTTTATAATGAAAGGGACCATTCCCGATGCGGCCGACCTCAATGCGAACTTCATTCGCAACAAGCCCAACAATCAGCAAGACGTATTGGCACAATTTGACTTTGACAGCGAGGGACAATTTTCCTTTGAGCTGGAAGAAAAGCCGGAAGCGGGAATATATGTCTTATCTGTAGGTACATCAGGTATTATTCTTGCTTTTGATGGAACGGAAAGTGTGGTAGAAATCAATGGAGACCTCAAGGAAATCGCTCAATTCAATCACGAAATTAGCGGAAGTCCGGGAACAAAGGAAATCTCGGAATTAATGTCTACAGCACGAAGTGGAAATATCAAGCCGGATGCTATGCTTGAGAAGTGCAAGGATGCAGAAAATCCATTTGCCGGCTTTTACACCTATTTTGCCGTTACCAGAAATAATGCTCAGTACGCTGATGATTATGATGCTCTTTTGAAAGAGGTGAAGGAGAAATATGGAGCGGACAACTCAGATTATCAACTTTTCAAAGGATTTGTAGACGACATCAAGCAGAAAAAGATGGCCAACCAAAAGGTGCAGGTTGGTGAGCCGGCACCGGATATCGTAATGGAAGGACCTGACGGAAATGAATATCAGCTGTCTGATCTCAAAGGCAAAATAGTATTGCTCGATTTTTGGGCGGCCTGGTGTCGTCCATGTCGTATGGCGAATCCCAAAGTGGTAGCTACTTATGACAAGTACAAAGATGATGGGTTTACGGTATTTAGTGTTTCTCTGGATGGCGTTGATTCAAGAGCGAAAGCCCGGGTAAAAAACGACGAGGGACGCATTGAGCAATTGAAGGAGCAACAAAAGCAACGATGGGTACAGGCTATAGAGCAGGATAATCTCAAGTGGGATTATCATGTATCCGATCTGAAGAAATGGGAATCAGAGGCGGCCAAATTATACGGAGTCCGCAGTATTCCACGCACCTATTTGATAGACCGCGAAGGAAAAATTGCAGTTGTGAATCCACGCAATGATTTAGAGCAGCAAGTGAAACGCCTGTTGAATAAATAATGTCGAAGTTTGCGAACAGTTTCCAAAAAAAGCAGATGCTCTCGGGGCATCTGCTTTTTTTATTCTCGATTCCATTCGTAGGTGATAATAGCAGCGCTAATTGCAGCATTGAGAGACTCGGCGCGACCACCTTTGGCTTGAGGAATAGAAATCGTCTTCTGAATGAGCTCTTGCACATCAGAAGAAATTCCCCGCCCTTCATTGCCGATCACAATAATAGAAGGTGCCGAGGTATCGCATTCTGAGATGGGACGACCACCAATATCGGCACCCAGAATATCGTAAGACTGGGCATATTCCTTTAACCTGTCTAAAGAGCAGTCGTAAAAAGGAAGGCGAAAAATAGATCCCATAGAAGCCTGGACTACTTTGGGATTATAAGGTTCCACTGAATCCCTCCCGAGGAGAAGGCCATCAGCCCCCAGCCATTCGGCAGAGCGGAATATTGTCCCCACATTCCCGGGATTCTGTAGTTCATCCAAAAAAAGCAGTAGTTTTCCCCGGGGAGCTAAAATGGGAACGGATTGCAATACCGCAAGTCCATCCTGGGGCGTTTTCATTACGGATATCTTTTTCAATTCGCGCGGTCCAACCGAATAAAAATCTATATTTTTGTTGGGCGTTTGGAATTGTTGTAAAAAATCAATGGTACCAATAATAGCGCGGACCGGGAATCGAGATTGTTGAAGAGCTTCTTCGACGAGTTTTGGGCCTTCGACGATAAACTGTTCGGTAGCTACTCTATACTTTTTTTGCCGTAATCGGGCAAAATCTTTAGCTAGAGAACGAGACAATTCAGTGATCATAAAAGCAAATGTTTCTTGGAAATTAAATCCAAATATATCCTTTTCTTTTTACTCTTGCTGGTGGGGGTAATGGGTTGTAATACCACAAAATATTTGGAGGACGATCAGACTTATTTAAAGAGAAACAAAATTGAGTACAAGGAAAAGCTGGACCGAGAAAATCGGGCGACTATCGAGACCAACATAAAACAAAGACTCATTCAAGAGCCAAATTCAGGGTTTCTGTGGATACCCAGGCACTGGTTTTATTATAGAAATGAGAAACTTCAAAAAGACAATCTGTATTGGCGATTCATTAAAAACAACATCATGGAGTCGCCGGCAATAATACAGAGTTCTATATTGGAGCGGACGAGTAGATCCATGCGTGAATACATGCGAACGAAGGGATATTTAGATGCACAGATAGAAACTGAAATTGACAGCGGTGGTCACTATTCAGATGTCATTTATAAAATAGATCCCGGGGACTTGTATCGAATCGATGAATTTGAGATTCATAGTACCGATACAGCCCTGCTGCAAACCATTGAAAAAAATAGAAAGGAAGCACTTCTAGATGTGGGTCTGCCACTGGATCGGGAAGCCTATAATAAGGATGTAAATCAAATCATTCTCGCAGCCAGGAATAACGGTTATCCTCAATTCAACTTTACTTTTGTGGATGTACTCCGAGTAGATACCAGCGATAACAAAACTCGCGTCAGGATGAAATTACTGACACCCGACAATAAGAAGGCCCATTCCATTTACAATTTTGGACGTATAGAACTCTACCCCGGCAGAAAAAGAAATGGAGAAGCCGATACCCTTTTACAAGGCGTATTCCTAAAGCCTCCCCTGGACAGTTACACGGTTGATGTGAAATATATTCTCGATAAGGTTAAGTTCCGGCAGGGAGACGTTTATTCGAAAGCTCGATTTGATCAGACAGTACGAGGGTTGAGCAGTTTTGATATCTACCGATTTCCCAATACTCAAATCAATATGGATACCGCTCTTCACGAAGTAAATTACAAAATTTACCTTCAGGAAATTCCCAGATACTTTCATTCAGAGCAAATTGAGCTCTTTTATTCCAATATTTCTAATGTAAACAATCAACTGGTCGGCTTATCCGGAAGGAGTGAGATTTCTGATCGAAATATGTTGGGCGGTGGCGAAGTTTTTACGGCCAATGCCGAGGGGAGTTTTGAGTTGGGTCTCAATAATTCGACATCAGCTAGCGCCAATTCCTATAATTTCAATGTTGGGTTTAGCATGAGACTGCCCCGATATGTCGAGTATCCAATATTTTATAAGGTACTGGATCTATTCGCTTCAGCTTCAGAGCGGGTACAGCGCTTTAAAAATGAAGCTCAAACTTTGTTTTCAGTTGAGTATCAATATACACGGCGACAAAGTTTCTATACCTACAACTCTATAACCGCCACTTCGGGATATATTTATCGCCCCAATGAGAATACAAATATTGAACTGAATCACTTTGGCATCAACTATTGGATACCAGAAATCGAGTCTTCCTTTGAAGAAATCATTGGAGAAAATGAGTTTTTTAGACGTCGCTTTAGTCAAAGGTTCATAACGGGCTTGCTATTCAACAACTTTAGCTATGATTTTTACGAGCCACCGAACTCACACAATGAGTCTTATCGGTTTATCGGACAGGCAGAGACAAGTGGCTTAGAGGTGCTCGGTATTGAAAGTGTTTACAAAGGATTGGGCGGAGAGAAGGAATTCGCCATCTCCACGGGTGAGGAGCGAATCACCTTTTCCAAATTTTTACGTTTTGATGTAGATGGCAGGTATTATCGTGAGCTCACACCGAACCAAAACATTTCTTTGCGCATTTCTTCCGGAATCGGTATAGGCTTGGATGATGAGGGGCTACCCTACATACGCCAATTTCACTTAGGTGGTCCTTACAGTATTCGCGCCTTTCCCATGAGGGCTTTAGGCCCGGGTAATTTTCAGGTGGATAGCAATTTTCGTGCTCAGCGTCTCCCTTTTTATCAGACAGGAGACTTTAAGTTTGAAACGAACTTTGAGTACAGATTTAAAATGGCCTGGATTCTCGAAGGAGCCTTGTTTTTAGACATAGGTAATGTATGGAATTTGACGGACGAAAATGAAGACTTTAACCTAAAATGGGATTCTTATAAACAACTGGCTATTGGTACGGGCTATGGCTTTAGGTTTAAATTCCCCTATGATGTCACCTTGCGAATAGATTTGGGCTATCCCATTAGGTATCCCTATGAGATCAGGGGAAGTCAATGGATCTTTGAACAAGATTTTAGTGATCCGGATGAATCGATCTTTGGTCCTATACAGTTTAATTTTGCTATCGGATATCCTTTTTAAAGAACGAGAGCATCGAAATACTATTGGTGTTTTTTGTCGTATTCATGGAATAATGTTTTCCTACCATACTTTTTGCAAATTGGACACTGATAAGGATTGTGTCCTCTGGCAGGGCAATACTCCCGGCCAAAAAATATCATTTGCAAATGCAAGTCATTCCAGGACTCTTTGGGAAACAAACGCTTGAGATCCTTTTCGGTTTGCTTGACATTTTTTCCCGTGCTCAGTTTCCATCGATATGCCAGTCGATGAATATGAGTATCCACGGGAAAGGCCGGTTCACGAAAAATTTGAGCCATAACGACAGAAGCCGTTTTATGTCCTACGCCCGGCAAAGCTTCTAACTCCTCCATAGTGGATGGAATCTTACCATGATATTGATTTACTAGAATAGCGGATAGCTCTGCAATGGCTTTGGACTTACGCGGAGCTAACCCACAAGGCCGAATGATGTCCTCAATCGCCCCAAGTTCCAATTTCAACATATCTTCAGGCTGAGCGGCAATCGAAAAAAGTTTGGGGGTTGTTTTATTTACCCTAACGTCTGTGCACTGAGCACTTAAGAGAACAGCAATTAAAAACGTATATGAATTTTCGTGATGTAATGGAATTGGAGGATCGGGATACAAGCCCTCTAGAATCCGCATTATGTCATTGACCTTATCTCGTTTTTTCATATCATAAATTCATTAGAAATGTCATGGTGTCTATATGATCTGCATAGTCAGATAACCCCGGTTGTTGAGCCTCCCCAAAAGAGACAAAGGGTAATTCAGTTCCCATATTTTTACTTCCCACGCAAACTTGGATTTCACTCTTCCTATCCAATAAAAACTCTGCAGCTTCACGTTCTGATTCATACTCCCAAATATGAAGACAGGCAATCCGTGAGGTCAAAGATTCATTTTCCCTGAGAATAAAAATTTCATCCGTGAGAAACTGCTCTTGATTCATCATGAATGTTGCGTAGTTATATCTGAAATTATTATCCCATTTACTGTGGTCGCGTAGATACCCATACTCTGTCCATGTTTCAAAAAAGCGTTTCCGATCAAAAGCTGTGGGAACTAAACACAAAGAAACTGACCGGCAGCCCAGACCAAAATAATCGAAAACATCGGCACCGAGTTTCTCAATGTCCCGATCTGAGGTGTCACCGTCCAAAAAGGCAATGCTATTCCTATGCCCTCGAAAAATATGAGGTAAATGTCCAAAATAATATTCAAAGTACCGATTTGAGTTGTTGGAACCCGTAGCAATAACGGCATCTATGCCGGCAAGTTTTTCAACGCATTCGGTGGCAACAGAGAATTGCTCGTCAATCTCATGAAGTCGATGTAGTAAAGCGGGAAGTAAATGAGCATCTTTGGATGATAATTTCACTTTTGCACGATGCCCACTTAGAAAAACACATAGCCAATCGTGAAATCCCACCAGAGGAAGGTTTCCAGCCATTATAATGCCAATATCTTTGGTCTGACCCGAACTAACTGGTCTATATTGGGCTAACCATTGTTGTAGGTTTTCTCTCTTTAAAAAGGAATCAGCAATGGCAAGCAGTGCCTTCTTCTGTTCAGGAATAACGAACCATGGATTATCCCTTTGAGATTTCAATTGAGCTAACTCTAGAGCAGGAGGCTCCGATCGTATCCATTCGCCTAATTGATGTAAGGCCTCAATTTTGCGATCATTCATCGATAGAACTTTTTTTGTAGGTGACATAAGCTCTCCATTTATTCAGCAGGTCGTTCATATCACCAGGCAATGGGGCTTGAAAAGACATTTTCTCACCACTTATCGGGTGAATAAAAGAAAGTCCGCCGGCATGAAGCGCTTGGCGGGGACAAAGCTCGAAGCAGTTCTCAACAAACTGCTTGTACTTACTAAAGACAGTTCCTTTTAGTATTTTATCCCCCCCGTATCTATGGTCATTAAAAATAGTGTGTCCCTGTGACTTCATATGCACCCGAATTTGGTGCGTTCTTCCGGTTTCCAGCCGACACTCAATCAAACTGACATAATAGAGGCCTTCTATTACAGAATAGTGCGTGATGGCTTCTTTTCCCTCATCCGGATCGTTCGTTGTAGCGTATAAAATTCGATTCCTGGGATGACGGCCAATTCTTTGATTAATGGTGCCCTCTTCGGCATCCGGCTGTCCCCAAATTATGGCGCGATAGGAACGATCAATGCTATGATCAGAAAACTGTTTTGCAAGATGCGTCATGGCATCTGCCGTTTTTGCCACTACTAATAATCCACTGGTATCCTTGTCAATGCGATGCACCAAGCCCGGTCGGTCAGCCAGATTACCTTCCATAATAGGCAAGTCCTCCTGTGCTAAATAATGCACCAGCGCATGAACTAAGGTGCCTTCCATATTGCCTATCCCTGGATGAACGACCATGCCAGATGGTTTATTCACCACTAATAAGTGTTTATCCTCGTATACTACATCTAAAGGAATATCTTCACCAGATATAGCATCTCCCATTTGAGAGGTCTTGGGAAACTGAATTACGATGAAGTCTCCTGGTGATATCTTGTAGTTCGGCTTAACTATTTGGTCATTTACGGTCACGTGGCCAGACTTAATAGCCTTTTGCAGTCGATTGCGCGAGGTCTTAGCTAAACGATCCATTAAAAACAGATCCAGGCGAATCGCCTCTTGTTTGGGATCAACAGTAATTTGAAGAGGTGGAGAAGCCATATAAACGGTAGTTATTTCTCTAATGAGGTAAGTGATAAAAGTACAAAGTTACTCCAATTTGAAAGGATAACAAATGTGAAGCCGATCTCCTAAGTTCAAAATTATCAAAAGGATCAACAGGAGAAGGAGTTAATTCCATAGTTCGCGGAAGAAATAAGTCCATTGATCCCGTGCGATGGTATGTAGTGAGGATGGAAACATGTAAACCAGGGATTACGGGAATATTGAGCCCCCCACTGATGGCCATTAAATAAGACCAATCATTAGCTTGTCTGTAAGAATCTATAATTTCATCGGTAGAGTTATCTTTCAAACTCGTATAGACATATCCATTTGTCACTCCAAAAGAAAAAGAAACCCTTGGTATCACATACCAAAATTGATCAAACTCATGGGTTCCGCCCAAATGGAAGTTCATCAAATTTGATCGGGTCGTGTGATTCAAATCAAACAAACCACCTTGCGGAGATTGAACAGGAAAAATATTTCTGTATCGAGCTAGTCTATGCCCACTTATCGTCAAGTCAATATAGGTATAGTGTTTTAGTGAAACCTGATACCCTAAACTAAAGGAATAAGACAAAGCCAATCTATCGTACTTATGAGAAAGACCAGCCCGTGGAATAGCCGCCCCACCTGTCGCAGTGAAGTTTAATCTGTCATGCCATTTCATTGTATCCTGCCTTGCAAGCAAAAACAGGGGAACTAAAAAAAGACAGCAAAGGTTGAGAAAAGCTTTCCAATTGAACATGCGAATACAACTCTAACAAAATGATGCCTAACGATTTCAAATCTCTTAAAAATAATAAAATAATTGAGTCCCATTCTCAAGAAGAGGATATTTTTCCTCTTTTACCCAGCTGAACTACATCCATTTTTGAAATAGAATCCTCTTTCAAAACAAATCGTATTGCCGTTCGAAATTTATGGAACCCGTGATGGCCACAAGCACCGGGGTTAATATACAACAAGTTAAAGCGATCATCCGGAGCTACTTTCAATATATGACTATGGCCACAAATGAGTATTGTAGGAGAATAAGATTGAATCAATTCTCTGCAACGCGGCGTATATTTACGGATAGCACCAGCAATATGAATCATCAAAATAGTGTGCTTCCCATACTTGAAAAGTTGAAATTCAGGTAGTACGGCTCGAATTTCATGACCATCAATGTTTCCATATACCCCCTTAAAAGAGGGATTCGAGCTCTCTAACTTTTCTAAAACATCAAGATTGCCAATATCTCCACAATGCCAAACTTCGTCACAATTCTGCATATATGGTATTAATGAGTCATCCAAAAAACTATGAGTATCAGAAAGAATAAATACCTCTTTACTCATTGTTATTGAATACAATCTTACCAAATTGATTAGAATCTGACATCATTTGAAATCCTCTTGCAAAGTCCGACATAGGTAGGACGGCATCAATAACAGGGCGAATCTTATGTTTCTTTACAAATTCTAGCATGCCTTTAAAATCAGAGGGAGAACCCATCGTTGAGCCATGAATACTGATTTGCCTCCAGAATAATATTTGAGGGTTAATAGAGTCAATCCTTCCCCGAGTTCCACCATAAATTCCAATTCTGGCACCAGGGGCACACAAGGTGATAAAGTGTTTAAAACCAGAGCCGGCAGCACTATCAATAACCACATTAAAACCACTAGGTTGAATTTCCTTTAACTGATCTACCCAATCATCAGAATTATAATTCACCCCTTCCATTGCACCCAGATCTTTGGCTTTTTGAATTTTCTCCTTTGATCCCGATGTAACAATCACTCGAGCTCCTCGTGCTAAAGCAAACAATAACACAAAATGAGCTACTCCTCCTCCTACACCAGAAATTAAAACTGTATCGGATGAGGAGAGATTACATTGAGAAAACAACACTCGAAAAGCCGTAACACCAGCCAATGGCATAGCAGCAGCTTCACTATCAGATAGAAAAGAAGGAACATCGTGTAATTGAGTAAAAGGAACCATTACCTTTTGGGAAAAGGTGCCATGCCGCGGTAGACCCAGAACCTGAAAATCATCAGATTGAAACGATTCTTTATCGCCCCAAAATAAACCGGGATTAATCAGCACTCTTCTACCATCACTGGTACCCATCCCATCAGATCCCAATATCACCCCAGTACTTATATTAGGATATAGACCCTTTGTGATCCAATAATCTCTGCGATTCAAAGCAGAAAAATCGAGTTCTACACAAACTTCATCGTCTCCCGCATCCAAGTTCCCAGAAAAATCAGTGTATTCCGGAAGCGCTTTGTTTTCTGTTAGTACTAATGCCTTCATAGACTACGAATATAAAAAAAAGGGTGGGGAATTGCTTCCCCACCCTTTAAAAGAATATTATCGCTCGACGAATTAGTCGATGATTACCATCTTCTTGGCAGCACTGTAGTCTCCGCTCTCTAATCGGTAGTACAACATGCCACTTCCATTTACATCACTTCTTCTCAACTCAACCTGATTTCTTCCGGCAGAGTAA
>JAWLFI010000150.1:0-6170 GCA_041685645.1 Saprospiraceae bacterium
CCTCCCTGCGTGAGGGATAGGAGCGGCAGGCAGGGCCGCAGCCCCGGCTAGTGCCATTATTACTAAATTCGATACAGACCAGGTCTTGATCTAAACAAAAATCTACTAGCGGCTTTTCAATAGCTATTTAGTAATAATGGCACTACCGGCCACGGGCGAAGCGGCGACAAATGAAGCCACTGCAGCCGATGGCCGGCCCGGGGATGAGGCCCTGACTATGAGCGGATAGCCCGACCTGACCGAGACGAAGTCGAGGGAGGGGCACGCCCAGATCCAATAAAATAATACTCCATGTAGGGACTTTGAATTACTTCCAGTACATTTACAACTATGGATAGGGCTTCATATAAAGCATGGACTTCGCTGGATCTGCGCGTAGGCACGATCGTGGAGGCACTGCCCTTTCCGGAGGCGAAACAGGCCGCCATTTTGCTCTATATAGATTTTGGTGATCTGGGGGTGCTGAAATCTTCGGCTCAAATAACGGATCGCTACGGTCTTGAGGAGTTGAAAGGTCGACAAATTGTAGCCGTGGTCAATTTTCCACCAAAGCAAATCGCTCACCACATGAGTCAATGTCTGGTGCTGGGCGCACTATCTGAAGGGGGCGTAACTCTCCTGCAGCCCGATCAAAAAATCCCGAACGGATCGAAAGTCGGATGACTTTATCGCAAATAATCCTCTAGTTCGAGGCTGGCATCGGTTTTTTCGTCCCTGTACTTAATGATGAGGGCGCACTGCATTTGCAATTGATGTTCGTGGGCCCACTGGCGACGAGTAGAAACGGGGCGAGTACCGCTGATGACCACTGCTCCCGGGGGAATGATAGCATCTGTAATGAGTTCTTCCCGCACGCAATCATACACCGGCACGCTTTTGGACAGCGCCACACCGGGGGCGATGACTGCACCTTCGCCGATTTGCACCCCTTCCACTATGACCGCTCCGGCTCCAATAAATGCATTGTCTTCGACGATGACGGGGGTCAAGCCAATGGGTTCCAACACACCTCCGATTTGCACGCCGGCTGACAAGTGGACATTCTTCCCAATTTGAGCGCAACTGCCTACCAGCGCATGTGAATCGATCATCGTTCCTTCATCTACATAGGCTCCGATATTCACGTAAGAGGGCGGCATAATAATCACTCCGGCTGCGACATAGGCTCCGCAGCGAACGCTGCTCCCGCCCGGGACCATGCGGATCCCGTCCTTGGCTTGAAACCTGCGGGGTGGCAAATTGTGTTTATCTACAAACCCAGGGAAATGGAGGTCGCTCAATTCCTTGAGCTGTCCATCGCGAAAAGCAGACAAGATGCCTTCTTTGACCTCCCGATTGGCTTCCCATCTTCCATTGTTACGCTCGGCGGCTCGGATTTCTCCGCTTTCTAGTTGTTGAATGATTTCTTTCCAGTTGCTCATGATTGTGTCTGATTTTTATCCCACTCGAGGATCTGTTGGTGAAATTGATAGAGCGCCTCCGCATCTCGCATATCATCGGCATGAAGGGGCGGCAACACCTGGGCCCGGTCGATGCGGCCTTCGCGCTGTAATAAATACTTAGCAGGCACCGGATTGCTTGCGGAAAAAAGCGACTCCGAGGCTTTGCGCCAGAGATTAGCTTCATTCAAACTACCCTCGAGACATTGTCGGACATATCGATGCGTCGCTGCGGGCCACACATTCGAGGCCACGCTGACCAGGCCCTGACAGCCCGCCTGTGCAAATTGGGGCAATAGTGCATCATCTCCGCAAAATACGGGATGCCCATCGGCCGCGTTGATGTACTCTTTACATTTCTCCACATCCCCCGAAGCTTCCTTAATACTCCAAAAATTCTCGTGTGAACGCAGTCGCTCCACGGCCTCGATCGACAATGAACTGGCCGCGCGGCCCGGCACATTGTACAGCATAACGGGGCGTTCCACTGCATCCATCAGACGCTGAAACCAGTGGTATTGCCCCTCTGCACCGGCTTTAGCATAGATGGGCGTTACCATTAAATACGCATGTATGGGCTGGCTTTCCAACCAGCTTACCCACTGGAGTTGATCGGGAAGTCGATGGCCCCCAACTCCTACCATCAAGGGAATATCCAGATTTTTACTGACGGCAAATTGGACGACTTCCTTTCTTTGCATCGGACTTACATTTAATCCTTCGCCTGTACTTCCCAAAAGCAAAACCCCATTGCCCGCAGATTCCTGTTCTTTCAACAGCCTCAGCAATGAGGGGAAATCCACGGATCCATCATCGGTAAAAGGAGTGACTAAAGCCGTCCATAAAGGGTATTGTGAAAGATCCATATTATCGTTTTTTATTCAAATATTCAGCGACGCAATCTGTAAACTCATGCAATCCGGCGGAGAGTTCACCGCCGATCACCATTTCAGCGGCCCAGAGCGCTCCTTTGGCAAAAATACCGCGATCCCGCGCCTTGTGAATGAGTTCGATTTCCTCCTGCTCAGATGTGAATCGAATCTGGTGAATACCCACTACATCGCCCGTTCTTTCGGAACTAATCTCTGTGGGTGCATTGAGCCATTCCTCCCACGAGAGCGCCGTCCCACTGGGAGCGTCCTTTTTGTGGGTATGGTGAATTTCGTGAATGGAGAATTGTCCTTCCGGATACAGTTCCCGGAGCTGTCCCAATTGTTGAATCACAGGTCGCACCACATTCATTCCCAGGGAGAAGTTACTGGCCCGTATCCAGCTGACTTTACTGTTCTTTAATTGTTGGTCTATATCTTCAGGCCACTCACAGGCCGTCGTTCCGGTGACGACGGGCTTATTAGAATCAATGAGCATGGGCAAATAGGATTCAAATGCCGGGCCGGGCAAAAAGGAGATGATCACATCGCAGTTTTTTAAATCCTCGGCCTGAGCGGGATGTGAAGAATCGAAGGCCGTCACATTATCGTGATAATCCATCACTTTACTTCCCGTCTTTCCTTTGCCCAGCAGCACAATTTTCAACATCGTTCGATAAAAGTTTGGTGTAAATTCTGGATCGCCCGGGCACAGTCTTCGTCTTTAACCAGTATGTTTAAATTATACTGAGAGGCGCCGAAGCACATCATCCGGACATTGATGTCACCCAGAGCGGCAAATAGTTGTTTCCCCATTCCGGCAGTGATAAACATTCGATTGCCAATCAATGAGATCAGCGAATAACCAATTTCGAACTTTACCTCACCTAACTTTTGTAAGTCACGAACGAGGGGAATATTCAGCTCCAATTCCTGATCTACAGATACCGCGACGCCGATTTCTGAAGTCGTAACGCAGTCCACACTGACTTCATGTTCGCGAAAAACGCGAAATATATTACTCATAAACCCAACGGCGTGAAACATTTTGGGCGTTTTAATAACCAGCAAAGACTGATGCAAGCGATGAGAAATAGCTCTCACCAGCGGCTGATCTTTTACTTCTGATCGGATGAAGGTCCCCCCCTTTTCAGGCTGAAAGGTACTGCCCACAAAGACCGGAAAATGTTGTTTCATAGCTGCTACTAAAGTTGTCGGATGTAATACTTTTGCACCGTATTGAGCCATTTCTGATGCTTCATCATAACTCAATTCCGAAATCGGCCGGGCCTTGGAATATATCTTTGGGTCACAGGTGGATATACCCGGAACATCTGTCCATATCTCCAATTGATCTGCCCACAGCGCTCCGGCAATAATGGACCCGGAGTAGTCCGATCCGCCCCGACCTAAAGTTGTGGTTGCCCCTTTTTTATTGCGACCAATAAATCCTTGAGAAACAATGATGGTGCCCGGCTCTATCGGGCAGTATTTTTGTGCGAGTTCAGAAATCTCATCGAATAAGGGTTCAGCTTTCAGGTGTCGATCATTGGTCATCATGACCTCACGGATATCAAACCATCGAATCGCATGGGTGTTTAGTTCTTTCAATGCTTCTGCAAACAGGAGCGAAGACATTCTTTCCCCGACGCTTAGAATTTGGTCTAATGTATTGGGAGAGCATTTCTTGAGCAAGTGAACGCTGAGAATCAAGGCCTCTAATTCCTTGAGAATTTCAGCAATCGCGTCCAATACGAGTCGGCTAACAGCCAGGTCGTCAGCGATCTCGAGGTGCCTTTGTCGGATAGTTTCCAGCAATTCATTTTTAGCAGCGAGATTTCCCAGTTCGGCCGCGCCGGCTAATTGCAGGAGCTGGTCGGTGGTGCGATAAGTGGCGGAAACAATGACGAAACCCGCCTTGCGCGCAATGGTTAAAGCAGCTGCTTTACGCATTGCTGATGCATCCTGCATCGAACTTCCACCAAACTTTGCAACAATCCTTTTCATTCTTTCTAAAAAATTCCGCATTTTGCGATTCCGGGGTAAAAATAAAGGGAATTTTGAGCATTTAACAATGCTGGTTGCTCAAAATGAAATTATTTTCTTTTTTCGAACAAAAACCCAGAGATTTGTCCCACTTTCCGAGTAAAAACAAGATGTAATATGAACGGGCAAGCTCAAATTGGACTTATTGGATGGCGAGGCATGGTGGGTTCTGTTCTTCTACAGAGAATGGAGGAGGAAGGAGATCAAAAGCTGGGCGACTTCCAACTCTTTTCCGCGAGTTTGAAGGGAAGGGAAAACAAGCTTGTCCACTGGGCCAATCCGAGTATTGGAGACCCGGAAGACATCGATACTTTGCTGGGCAAAAACTACATTATCACTTGTTCGGGAAGTAGCTATTCCGAGCGCATCCTTCCAAAATTGCGAAAAAATGGATGGAAGGGATATTGGATCGATGCCGCCTCATCCTTTCGCATGGCGAATCATGCCGTGCTTGCGCTGGACCCCCTCAATAAGGAACAAATACTCCGGGGGCTGGAAAGCGGAAAAAAAGACTTCATCGGTTGTAACTGTACCGTTTCCCTACTTTTGCTTTCCATTTCGGGCCTTTTGAGTCAGGGGCTCGTGGAATGGGTGAGCACACAAACCTATCAGGCAGCGAGTGGTGCCGGGGCGAGACAAATGGTCGAATTGGTCGAACAATACCGATCACTCATCAATCATACAGATCCCTCTCAGGATTTATCTGCCCTTCAACTAGAGGAAGCGCTGAGAAAACAATACGAGGCCGGTGAATTGCCCACGGAAAAACTCGGGGGCTTGCTCGCGTTCAACCTCCTGCCCTGGATAGACACCGCCACCGAACCCCTCGGACAAAGCCGGGAAGAGTGGAAGGCAGAGGCAGAAGCCAATAAAATTTTACATCCTGCTACTCCCCTCGCGATCGATGGCAATTGTGTACGCGTGAGCAGTTTGCGTTGCCATTCTCAGGCCATGACCATAAAATTGACTCAGGCCGTTCCACTTGATGAAATAGAAGAACTCCTACAACAGGCGCACCCCTGGCTGCGCCTGATTCCCAACGATAGAGCATCTACCTTGCAAGAGCTTCATCCCATGGCGGTATCTGGAAAACTCGACATACATATTGGTCGCTTGCGCCAGCTAAGTATGGGGCCTGAGTATATCAACCTGTTTTCGGTGGGCGACCAACTCCTATGGGGCGCTGCGGAACCCTTGCGCCGCGTGCTCAACATCATCCATAACTGGTCCGAAACAGAATCCGCTTAAAGCGCCCAGCAACTCCCAACTCGTTGGGGAGGGGCACGGCGGAATGCCATTTCATGTGTTGGGGATTATTCGATATTCGTAGAGGCGAAAGATTTTTAGGTCTCCGCTTTGAAGGTGCAAATCACGCTCGACAATACCATTCCTGGCGTTCCTTCTCAAGAACACCGTCTCTAATCATGGCCATCATTGAATCCTATAAATCAGGGTTCAGACCATTGGGCGTGCGCGCCAAGGATATTCGATTCTAGGGGTCCCTTATTTTTAGCTTGTTTACTTTTGATCTCTTGCCTCCCGCGCCCCCGACCCCTAAAGGGTAGCCAAGCCCGCAAAGGCACCCACGATTCGCGACAACGGTAATCGACTGAAAGATCCCGTGTCGCAGCATCCACTCCCATTACCGCCATGGCACCACCAAGGTCTGTGATTCTGACACCCAAGAAGATACAACACAAAATGAAAAGACAATAAAAACCCGCCCCTTCTCAACAACACCGTCTCCAATCCTACCCATCCTTAAATACTATGAAACATGCTTCAGACAGGTTAGTCTTCGCGAAAAACAATCTAA
>JAWLFI010000151.1:0-6166 GCA_041685645.1 Saprospiraceae bacterium
AACAATAAAAAGAGGTTTACATTTGAACAATGATAGTAAAACTATCATTGCATAGGAGTAAAAACTTTCTCTATATGGAGCAGATTGTCTCTCAGCTTAAATTTAAGGTCAACAGTGACCTATACATCAAGGATCCCGAAAGCAGCGAAATAGGAAAGCGACTGCTTCAGGAAACTGTAATAATCCTGGACAAAGTGGGATTTGAAGCCCTGACTTTCAAGCGATTAGCTGAGGCTGCTCAGACCACGGAAAGTACTGTTTACCGCTACTTTGAAAACAAGCACATGCTCATCCTCTATCTGAGCAATTGGTATTGGGCCTGGCTCAGTTACCGAATGAAACTGGGGCTTCTCAATATTGAACCGGGGGTAGAAAAGCTGAAAAAGGCGATATCAATTTTGTGCCGTTATTCTGAGAGCGACAATCTCATCAAACATATTGATCTGGTGAAGCTGGCTCACCTCATTCACCTGGAGTCGGGGAAAATTTTTCGAGCAAAGGATGTAGATACCGAAAATAAGCAGGGATTCTTTTCTACTTATAAACTCCTCAACGAGCGCATGAGGGATGTGATTCTGGAAATAGATCCGGACTACCCCTATCCGGCCACCCTTGCAAGTACCATCATTCAAGGCATTCACAGCCAGTATTTCCATTCCGAACATTTCCCATCTCTGACAAATATAAAAGATTCTGAAAGTGATATTGAGAAATTCTTTTTTACCTTATCCGTTAAAATGATCAACACCTCAAAACCGATGGGAAACGATGGAAAATAGACTAACACCGGTACAAAGACTTTTTCGAATGGCTTCTCTGGACCAAAAAGATTTGGCGGTGGTCTATATATATGCTATCCTCAGCGGATTAATTTATTTGTCCGTCCCCCTGGGCATACAATCCATTATCAATCTTCTTCAGGCGGGCAACACAAACTCTGCCTGGATTTTAATGGTCCTCATTGTTTTAGCCGGGATTTTAGTTTCCGGTTTACTTCAGGTTCTCCAACTCTCATTGGTAGAGACCTTACAACAAAGAATTTTCGTTCGATCTAGTTTTGAATTGAGTTACAGAATCCCAAAAATTAATTGGGACGAAATGAGCCGACATTATCTACCGGAGCAGGTGAATCGGTTTTTCGATACCATGACGATACAAAAGGGATTATCCAAAATCCTGTTTGATGTGTCCACTGCTGCTATTCAAATTATTCTCGGTTTGCTACTTCTGGCCTTTTACCACCCCTTTTTCATCGGCTTTGGCCTGGCTTTATTGCTGGTGCTCTTCTTAATCTTTCGATTCACCGCAGCAAAAGGTCTGGACACGAGTTTGACGGAATCGTCTTTTAAATACAACGTAGCTTTTTGGCTCGAAGAGCTGGCACGAACCAATGGCATTTTCAAAATGAATCCCTTTTCCTCTCTTCCTCAAAGGAGAACAAATCAATTAGTCAATCAATATTTGACCGCGCGCAAATCTCACTTCCGCATTCTTTTGATTCAGTACTTCAATATGGTTGGATTCAAAGTCCTGGTCGCTGCGGGACTACTTATATTAGGTGGGGTTTTGGTTTTTCAGCAAGAAATGACTTTAGGGCAATTTGTAGCCGCTGAAATTATCATTCTACTCATCATCGGTTCAGTGGAAAAATTGATATTGAGCATTGATATCGTTTACGACATCCTCACGGGAGTTGAAAAGATCGGGTTAGTTACCGACATGGAATTAGAGCGCATAGAGGGTCGGGAGCTGGAAACAGAAAACTACCCCAGTGGGCTGTCCGTCGAGCTTAAAAACTTAAATCTCTGGGCGGCCGGCAAAACAAAAAAACTAATTGAAAATATTAGTCTTAGCATTCAATCCGGAGAAAAAGTTGGTATTATTGGCCCCCCGGGCGCCGGGAAGTCCTCCTTGCTCCACACTATATCAGGCTTTTACGAAGACTATGAGGGAAGAGTACTTTTTAATAGCAATCAACCGCTGGGCGCCCTGCGAATCGATTCTCTAAGAGATCACATTGGGTTTAATTTTACAGAGGATCAAATTTTCAATGGTACGATTTTCGAAAATATTTCCGCCGGCGGGGATAAACTTACCGCCTCTAAATGTCAAAAAATCATCAACGTGGTTGGCTTAAGAGACTTTGTCAACAGCCTGACCAAAGGGCTAGATACCGTCATTAGCCCCATGGGAGAAAAAGTATCCGGATCGGTTCGTAAAAAAATCGTTTTAGCTCGTGCTTTGAGCTCCAACCCAAAGCTCTTATTATTCGAGGACCACATTCAATCATTTCCTGCTTTTGAGCGCAAATCTATATATGACCACATGCTAAGCAAAGACACTCCCTTTACTTTGATCGCCATCAGTATCAATCGAGAAATATTATCTCGATGTGATCGCGTGATCGTCTTGAAAGATGGAGAAATTTATGCAGAAGGAAGATTTGATGAATTGATTGAGAATCCCCATATTAAATCATTTATAGATGCTTAACATATCAAAAAGAAAGATACCCAAGAAAATTGAAACGGCGGGTTTTGATAGTTATAATAGGGTGGGCACGCCACAAATTCACAAGCGCACCGCTTATACCATTCTCGCCATGGGCATCATTTTCTCCATCTTTCTCTTTCTACCCTGGACCCAAAATATCAGATCCAGTGGAAAGGTAACCACCTTGCGCCCCGAACAAAGGCCGCAAAAAGTGATGTCTCCCATCCCGGCTCGCGTGGAGGAGTGGTTCGTCCGCGAAGGAGATTTTGTCGAAAAGGGAGATACTCTGGTCAATATTTCAGAAATTCAAAATCAATTTCTCGACCCGGAGCTGGTGGAGCGAACAGAAGAACAACTCGCAGCAAAAATACTCTCCGCTGAATCCTATGCCGAAAAAGTCAATGCGCTCGAAAATCAAATCGACGCGCTGGATAATCTGAGAAAACTCAAGTTAGAACAAGCGAGAAACAGAAAAAAACAAGCAGAATTGCGCGTTCAACAAGACAGTTTGAACCTCAGGGCGCGCTCAGCTGATTACGACATTGCTCTAAAGCAATACGAACGAATGGAGAAAATGTTTAGTGAAGGCGTGCGATCCAAGGTGGAGCTCGAACAACGAAGCCTAAAACTTCAGGAAACACAAGCGGCCTTCCTGGGCGCACAGGCTCGACTTTTGGAAACCAGAAATGAACTGCTCAATGCCCAAATCGACATTTACAACATCGAGTCTGAGTTTCAGGATCAACTCGCTAAAGCGCGTTCTGAACGATTTTCTGCCGTCAGCCAGGAACTTGAAGCCAAAAATCAGATCGCTCAACTCAAAAACCAAAAACAAAACTACATCAGTCGAAGAAATATGCTCTTCGTGACCGCACCCCAGGCGGGATACGTCACCGAAGTTCTCACCGTGGGCATTGGAGAAACTATCCAGGAAGGTACTCCATTTCTTTCCATCATGCCGGAAGATTATGAGTTGGCCGTCAGTTCTTATGTCCAGCCGATCGATTTGCCCTTGCTCAAACTCGGCCAGCGCGTGCGCATTCAATTTGACGGCTGGCCCGCCATCGTCTTTAGCGGTTGGGAAAATATTTCATACGGTACCTATGCAGGACGAATCGTGGCGATTGACAATTTTGCAAATCCACAGGGACAATACCGCGTACTCGTCGCACCGGATCCGGAGGAATACCCCTGGCCGGAGCCCCTTCGTCCAGGTGGCGGAGCCATTACCCTCACTCTCTTGGGTGACGTCCCGCTCTGGTATGAGATCTGGCGTCAATTCAATGGATTCCCACCGGATTTCTACAATATGCAGCCACCGGAAAAGATCAATAAAATCCCCTTGCCGAAATGATGATCCCACGCATATATTACCTGATGATCGCCTTAGGCATAAATACGCTTGTATCTACTCTTTCGCATGCCCAAAACAATGTGGAAGCCCCCATTTTAGATCTCAAAATTTTTATCCAGGAAGTGCAGGATCAATATCCACTCCTACAGGTCGCGGACCTGCAAACCGATTTGGCCGACGCCAAAGTTCAGGAAAAAAAGGGAGCTTTTGACCTGCAAATCGGCAGCCAATACGATCAGAAATTTTATAGCTCGACCAATTACTACAGCATCTTTCATGGCGGAGCTCGCTGGCAAAGTCCCTACGCCTTTCGACTCAATGCAGGTGCAGATTTTACCGATGGAGTTTTTCTCAATCCCCAACTCAATCTACCCGCTTCAGGACTCAGTTTCCTGGGCATCGAGCTTCCACTCGGCGCGGGTCTCCTCATGGATCCGGCGAGAGCAGGAATCAGGGATGCCCGCCTATTTCAGGAGCTGCAGCAACAACGGCGTACGCAGATGCGAAACCAAATCCTGGCTCAAGCGCTCTACGCCTATTTTGAATGGGTCAAATCCGAAGAACTCGTGCGCTCCTACCAGGAAATAGCCAATACCGCATCCGACCGATACGAGTTTGTCCTGGACGCTTATCGGGGAGGTGATCTCTCTCCGATTGACACCCTCGAAGCTTACATGCAGTGGAAACAGAGAAAACTCGAGCTCACCTCGGCTCAAAATGAAAGGCTCAGTGCTCAGGCACATATTCAAAATTTCTTACCCAATTGGAATTTTCAGAATTGGTCCCCACCCAATTTCGATCGCATCTCCGCAATCTGGCAAGAACGCACGGATGACTATTGGTTGGAAACGCTGCAGCAACACCCCCAAATCATCGACTTGCAAATTCAAAAGGAGAGACTCGTCATAGAGCGCAAACTGATTCGCGAACAATTTAAGCCGCAACTAAATGTCAGATACCAATGGCTGAGCTCCATAGACCAACTCTCCTCCGGAGACATCAATAATACACTCTCTCCCAACGATTACACCTGGGGAGTCAGCTTCTCTTATCCCATCCCGCTCCGGAAAACGAGAGGTCAAAATCAGTATAATAAAATCCAGCAACTCGAAAATACATTTAAAATTCAACAAATACGCCAGGAATTGCGAGCTCGCATGAACGCGTTTTTAGAAATTCAAAACAACTTTTCCGGACTCATCGCAGAGTACGATCTACTCATCGACGACTTTCGAAGGCTGCTCGAGGCGGAACGCATGATGTTCGAGCTCGGCGAAAGTTCCCTCTTTATGGTCAATACCCGCGAAAACCGTTTACTCAATGCCCAAATCACCTTTATTAACCTCCAGTATAGCGCCTTCCAAAATCTCGTGCGCCTCGCACAAAACTCGGGGAATATTGAACAACATCTCACTCTCAATACTAATTGATTCTACTCCGAATTTAAGATTTTTGTTTTTTTGGGCGAACCCTGGCTCCCTCTGCTGTCGCGCGGGATCCAGGGTCGTTATGTTTCGGGGCTCGTTCAGGATCCGGCCTCCGTCCGCCAGCCGGCGGACTCCGACCGCTTCACTCGGCCCTCGCCCACCCCAATCCCTGGGGTGGACTCGGTCTTCCTCCCTACGGTCGTCACCCCTACACAGCACTATCGCAAAATACCGAGGGCGAAAATGAGAGTTTTGGTCAAACAACTAAACCGTACAAAATTGTCACAATGTCTCGTCATAACTGGGCTAGCGCTGCGAAATGGGGCGCTCCGCTGACCAGTGGAGCGCGACCGCAGCCCCACCTCGGCTCCCGGGGTGGGGCAAGGGCCGAGCGAAGCCGCCGAAGTCCCGACAATGGTCTCCCCCGAGACCATTTCGAGGACAGAGGCGGGGGATCTGAGCGAGCCCTGAAGCATAGCGGCCCCAACCAAAGGGCGGGGCAGCCCCCTACATATCCCATGACCTATACAACAGATAGAAAATAAGATCCTAGTCATCACCTGAAAAATCCTCTACTTCCCTTATCTCTAATGACTTCTGCTTAACATCAGTAGGGCGGTGGACTCCCTTCCTTTCTACTTTGCATTTCCTTCCTTCTGAATAATTTGTAATTTGCAGGGAAATAGAACCCTATGCGTCATTTATATCTCCTCGTACTCGCCCTTCTCATAGGCCCGTTGCAAGCTCAAGTGTATTTTCCGGATAATACCGATATCAAATCCAGCATGGATATCCCGGTTGCTTTTACGGGCGGTACTATCCATGTTTCTCCAAATACATCTATTGAAAAGGGTACCCTCCTCATCCATAAGGATCGAATTATTAAAGTGGG
>JAWLFI010000152.1:0-6096 GCA_041685645.1 Saprospiraceae bacterium
GAAGCTCGACATCTGGATACCAGCGATCCCATCGGGCATATGAGAGATCAGTTTCACCTGCCCCAAGATAAATCCGGCGCACCCTGCATCTATTTATGTGGAAATTCGCTGGGGTTACAACCCAAAACAACGGAGTCCTATGTCCAACAAGAATTGAAAGATTGGAGAGATCTGGGCGTTGAGGGACATTTCGAAGCAAAACACCCCTGGATGCCCTATCACGAGTTTTTGACTCAGCATATGGCGGAAGTGGTGGGAGCAAAAAATGAAGAGGTCGTCGTCATGAACAGTCTGACGGTCAACTTGCATTTAATGATGGTTTCTTTTTATCGCCCTTCGAAAGAGAGACACAAGATAATGATTGAGGAAAACGCATTTCCCTCTGACCAATATGCAGTCAAAAGCCAAATTCAGTATCACGGTCACGATCCGAAAACCAGCCTTCTGGAAATCCCGCCAAGTCGAGGGAAAGCTTATACTGAACCCGGAGATATTTTAGAGTATATCGACCGCCACGGCTCAGAAACTGCCCTCATTTTAATCGGCGGGGTCAATTACTATTCCGGCCAGGCCTTTCCCTTGAAGGAGATTGCCGCCGCCGGTCATAAAAAAGGCTGTATCGTTGGATTTGACCTCGCGCACGGCGCCGGGAATATAGATTGTCAATTGCACGACTCAGGGGCAGACTTTGCCTGCTGGTGTACCTACAAATATCTCAATTCGGGGCCGGGAGGAATGTCGGGAGTATTTGTTCACGAGCGACACGCCCATAATTTTGAGTTGCCAAGATTTACGGGCTGGTGGGGGCACGACAAAACAAGTCGATTTTTAATGCCAAAAGAATTCCAACCCGAGCCGGGCGCCGAGGGCTGGCAATTAAGTAATCCACCGATTTTAGCTATGGCGGCATTAAGGGCTAGTTTAGAGCAATTTCACGAAGTAGGTATTGCTGCGCTCCGCAAAAAATCGAAAACCCTAACTTCCTTCTTTGAAACATGTATTCGAGCGATTCCGAGTGACCGCATAGAAATTATTACACCGGGCCTGGAGGATCGGGGCTGCCAATTGAGCTTGAGAGTACAGGGAGGAGACAAGTCAATTTTTCAGAAACTCAATGAAGAAGGCGTAATCAGTGACTGGAGAGAGCCCGATGTCATTCGCATTGCTCCCGTACCTATGTATAATCGATTTGAGGAGGGAGTTTTCTTTGCTCAAAAACTACAAAAAGCCCTGGGAATCGACAACTAATGCCGTTGCCCCTCTATTATGAAACAAAAGGAATTATGAATAAACAAAAAGTAGCTATTGTAGGTGCTGGATTGTGCGGAACTTTGTTGGCTCTGCGCCTGGGTCAGCGGGGATATACTGTTGATTTATATGAACGTCGCCCGGATTTGAGAAAAACGGATATGGCTGCAGGGCGATCCATCAATTTAGCACTCTCCGATCGCGGCTTAAAAGCTCTGGAAATGGTCGGAGCGAAAGAACGGATGGAGGATCAGATCATTCCCATGAAGGGGAGAATGCTACACGATACTGCCGGTCAGACAAAACTAAGTCCCTACAGTGGGCGCAAAGGAGAACACATCAATTCCGTTTCCAGAAGTGGCTTGAATGCTGAGTTGCTCAATATGGCGGACGAATGGCCCGAAGTGACCCTCTATTTCGATCAGGCCTGCTCTCGATACGATATCGATTCGGGCACGCTGGAATTCAAAACGCCAGAGGGAAAATCAACAACAAAAACCTACGATCTGGTCTTCGGTGCAGATGGGGCGGGCTCAGTGATTCGAGGTAGCTTTTTGGCGCGATCCAATCAAATTCGCTTTGATTTCGAACAAAAATTCCTTTCTCATGGATACAAAGAATTAGAATTCCCGCCCACACCCGATGGGGCTTTCGCGGTGGCTTCTCATGCTTTACACATTTGGCCCCGGGATGAGTTTATGATGATCGCTCTGCCCAATTTGGACAAAAGCTTTACAGTTACCCTGTTTCAAGACTACGAAGGTCCACAGGGCTTTGATGCTTTGCAATCAGATCAAGAGATCCAGTCCTTTTTTGAGGAGCATTTTCCCGATGCTATCCCTCACATGCCAAATCTCCTTCGGGATTTCAGAGAAAATCCGACGTCCTCACTGGGCATGATAAAATGTGCCCCCTGGCATATTGAAGATAAGGTGCTTATGGTGGGAGATGCTGTCCATGCTATCGTGCCCTTTTACGGACAGGGCATGAATTGCGCTTTTGAAGACATTACTGTGTTAGATCAGTTCATGGATGATTACAATGAAAATTGGAGTGAAATATTTCCCGCCTACAGCCAACATCGCAAAAAAGACACGGATGCCATTGGGGATTTAGCTCTCGATAATTTTCACGAAATGCAAGATCACGTGAACGATGAAAACTTTTCGAAAAAAAGAGCCCTTGAGATGTATTTCGAAAAAACCTACCCCGACTATTTTAGCAAATACTCCCTGGTCACTTTCAGGGCAGATGTGCCCTACCACAGAGCTATGGTTCAAGGTAGATTCCAGGATAATTTTCTACTCGATGCCGTGGGCTCTTATTCCTCCATTGAGGAAATGAATAAAGATGCGATTTATCACAATCTAATGGAAGCAGTTGAAGAAAAATGGGGACCTTTGACATCTGAGAAATCGATAGTATAAAAAAGTATGCATAAGAATAATCCTGAAGACGATCGCCAACAACCCAAAACGGGACAAATGCAGATATTGCGCCCGGAAAGTTGGAACGAACTACAGGAAATGCTCTATTTCGACTCTTACAACCCCTTCCTTAAGCGCTATCGGTCGTCTTATGTTTACAGAGGTTTGGATTTAGATACTTATGACCTATCCAGCACACTGAACCGACTGGGAGAATCACATTTGGAAAAACATTTATTGAGAAACTTTATCAAATACTCCGTGAAATCTCATAAGTATTCTTCCCTTTGGTATTTATTGGCTGTGGCGCAGCATCACGGCCTTCCCACTCGTTTACTGGACTGGACATACTCCCCCCTGGTTGGTTTGCATTTTGCCACGGCCAATTTCAATGACTTCGATAAAGACGGCGCCATTTGGGCAATTAATTATGTCGATACCAAAGACCAACTGCCCCCCGTCTTAAAAGAAACTATTCAAAAAGAAGGATCTCATATATTTACCGCAGAGATGCTTGAACGTACGGTCCGTAATTTACCCGAATTGATGAGGTTGAAATCCGATCCTTACGCTCTGTTTTTTGAGCCCCCATCAATAGATGATCGCATCGTGAACCAATATGCCGTATTTAGCATGATGTCAGATCCCTCAGCCATTATTTCAGATTGGGTAGTCGATCATAAAGTGCGCTCATTTAAAATTATTATTTCGGCTCATCTCAAATGGGAAGTGAGAGATAAATTGGATCAGTCAAACATTAATGAACGAGTGCTTTTTCCGGGACTAGACGGTTTGGCGACCTGGCTTAAACGACACTATTGGGATATTCGGAAAAAATAAAGTCTGAGTCTCCTCCGAAAATCTTTTCGTCAAGAGTATGAGCGAAAAATTTAAGATCAAGGCAGAGGATGACTGAGCACTTCTGAAAGGTCAATATCCACTGGCGAAATCGAAGCGAAGGAAACGCGAAGCGGACGGGTGGTCCACCGATCTAGCCATAGCTGCCTTGAGGAAGATTTTATTCGACAAAGCATTGTGTCTGCAGACATTCGGAATAGGAAGGGTTTTCGAAGTAGGCCGGGCTCAAGTCTATTCCACCGGATCCGGAAATGCCAATTTGCAACTATCGGTGGAAATAGTCATCTGCTCACCAAACTCCGTCATTAAATTAGCCCGGAACTCCAGTGTCAATAAGCGCGTAGGTTCTCCGTGCTCATTATCCTCATACTCCTCTTGTTCCAGAATTTCAAAAAAGTGATCGTCGTTGACAGCATATTTACTGCTAAATAAACCGTTTTCGGGATGGTAGTAATTGATGATGACCTTACTGTGCTGCGCGGGATCATTGATCGCGCGATGAACCATCGTTTGCTCAAACTTCACCCAACCCACGGTGGGATACCCATCATCATTCAACTCTCCTCTGAAGTCAATATCCGATACAATCTTGCCATCCTTATACATTCGTAGTGTTAAATCTTCATATAACCAATCGCTCAAACTCATTCCGTAATAATAGCCCTCCGAAAGGGCTCCATTCCATTCCCAACTGTCGCAATCTTTTCCCTCGACCTCTGAGATTAAATAAATTGAATCCTCATAATACTCCTGCACTTCCAGGCGAGGCTCCATCCAGCGATTCTGATCTACATTAAATTGTTTACAAGTATGAATGGTGTCTCCCTCGGAGGTTCGTCCCTTCAGGCAAATGAGTTGAGATCCCGCTGCTTCGAATGTGATTTCCGGTTGTCCCATTCCATAGGTCTGAGTCGAAGTCAGCCATTCATAATCGAAAATATAATCGTCTAAATGCTCAGAATGAAATTGATAGGTATAGGACTTGATGGCATCAGATTGTAGCATAAATCCTCTCAGCCCCTTTGCAAATCGATCCCCGGGGTCGTATCCGGACCCGGGATTCGAATTGTCGAGGAGAATAATTTCAAGTGCAGCTCCCTCTTCATTGATATCCTGTAATTTGCTGGAAAGACTGTAAAACCCCATCTCATTTTCCTCTGAAAACGTAAAATCATAGAGTCCATTCACCCCGGCACTCCAATCCTGATAATCACCGGCAATCTCTCCCTTAAAATAAATTTCGGGCTGCTCATCCACATCTCCAACATAAGTCTCTGTTTCACAGGCACCCAGGAAGAGAAAAAAAACTAAAATAAGTATCCAACGATCCATTCATTTAATTTAATAGATAGGTAACATAAATTCCATACTGTACTCTATTTTCAGAAAGTCCGCTTTCTCTCACCGCCGAACTCATCATCACCCTGGACCTCAATCCCGCCTGCCAGGAAGGACTCAAGCGATATTGATAAAATCCCTCCAAGAAAAGATTGAATGGACCTGAATTAGCTAACCACACTTTCTCTCCGGACGCAACTCTTTCGTTCGACTCTTCACCTCTTTCCAAACGATCCTTGTCAGAGCGAATTGACTCCACCTTAGATGCTCTGCGCCAGCCATCCAATCGCAAGCCGCCCCCCAATCCAAAGTGATGTCGATGATTCTCAACCATCAAATAAACGGGGATTTCCCACTGCAACTCCCTTTCAACATCTAACTTAATTTTGCTTTCCTCCAAGCCAAAATCATACAATCTTTTCTCAATGAGAATCGGTGATTCATTGAGACTGGCATAGCTTACACCGGGACGAAAAATCAAATGAAAATACCGACTCAATGGAATGTCAAGCTCTAAAAACACCCCTACATCCCGAAATGATTGTCCGCCATAACTCGCACCCATACCCCAGCGCATCGGCCCTAAATACCTCGGACTGTCATCGATTTCCGTCGTGGGTAGATCACTCCATTCATCAGAAAATAATTTTTCAAGCTCTATTAAGTCTAAGGCTGGTAATGCATTGTGTTTCACTTCATTTTCTAATGAGGTAGCAAGTCCTCCCCTTTCAGCAAGATTGACCCAAACTCCTGAAGCCGGATCACTATTATCAGGATTGGAGGTTTGAGTAATCCCAAATGATGAGAATAACTCATCTCCCATTCTACTTTCATTTTCTATTCTGTCTGAGTTGAATTCCATGCCGCGAAGCGCATATTTGGTCAATTCCTTGCTACTCAGTCCGAAAGAATAGCTCTTTGATTTATCCAGCCGAACTTCTGATAAAGCAGGAGCTTCATCAATCTGGACAGCTAGAGAAGCATTCACATGCTCAGTGAAGCTAGTTACAGCTGCCTCAGGAGTATTGTCGGCTGTGCTCATTCCCATCGGCATCCATAAAAACAATGCGAAAGACAGTCCTACAAATGCGGCGACCCACCACAAAAGCCACCCTCGCCCCGAATCACTTCGATCATCCAAAATACTACTCATTTCATCCCAATGCCCGGGCTGGTAGGGCGTGGTGATGGACTGAAGCTCATCTTTAAAAAATTTATCAATTTT
>JAWLFI010000153.1:0-6089 GCA_041685645.1 Saprospiraceae bacterium
AAGGTGAATCTGTAATTCTGGTTTTATTTTAATTTTTTGGGCGTGCCCCCTCGCTTGTCCCCTGGCCAGCTCGGGGTCGGTCCCCTCCGCAGTTCGCGGCTTTTACCCTCGAGCCGCCTCATGCCTGCGCAGAGGCGGTCTCGGACCGCTCCGTCCTCGCAGAGCTACCGCTCTGCATCGGACTGCTGGACGCCTTCGGGTCCAGCATGCTCCGGGCACCTCACGCGAATATCTTGTATAATACTCTCCTTTAATTTTGCACTTCCTGCATACGGTATGCAGCCCCTTTTAGGTATTTCTTTTAGTGAGAATTATCGAAGGAGTTGCACAGCTTTCTCAATTTGTTGAAGAGCAGCCCTGATATCACTAACTGAAGCGGCATAAGATATTCTGATGCACTCATCATTACCGAAAGCACTGCCGGCCACTGTGGCTACTTTAGCTTCCTG
The DNA here is from genome assembly GCA_041685645.1 of Saprospiraceae bacterium. Classification (GTDB taxonomy): domain Bacteria; phylum Bacteroidota; class Bacteroidia; order Chitinophagales; family Saprospiraceae; genus JAWLFI01. Next base: position 450 of record JAWLFI010000153.1, read on the forward strand.
CAATAAAAATGCGGCAAACTCCTCTGAGTTTTGGATGGTTTCTCCTCCATGGGATTTTCCAAAGTAAGAAGAAACATTCGGGAAAATATAGAATGCGCCTTGCGGATGATTGGCTTCAATGCCCGGTATCTGCTGCAACAATTCAACAATTAAATCTCGGCGCTGCTGAAAAGACTCTTTCATTTCTCGAGGTGCAGACAAGGACTCATTGAGTGCAAAGGCTCCGGCCATTTGAGAAAAAGTGGTGGCTCCCGAAGTGAATTGTCCCTGAATCTTGGCACAGGCTTGTGCAATGGCTTTGGGCGCCCCCATATATCCCAATCTCCAGCCCGTCATCGCAAATCCTTTTGAAAAGCCATTTACGGTCACGACCTGTTCTTTCATTCCCGGAAATTGAGCGAGGCTGACATGATCGCCCTGGAAATTGATATACTCGTAGATTTCATCTGAAACAACAACGACGTCGGGATACTTTCTGATGACCTGTGCCAGTGCCGATAGTTCTTCTTTTGAATATACGGATCCGGTGGGGTTGCAGGGAGAGGAATAGATGATCATTTTGGTCTTATCAGATATATGGCGCTCTAAGGTCTCCGCATCTACCTTAAAGTCCTGTTCAATGCCTGCTTGCACTAGTGTAGTTTTTGCGCCGGTTAAATACACAATATCCTTATAGCTCACCCAGTAGGGAGCGAAGAGTAAGACTTCATCTTCCGGATTGAGGAGTGAAAAACATAAATTGGCTATACTTTGCTTGGCGCCATTGGAAACTACGATTTCCTCCGGGCTATACTCAATTTTATTCTCCCTTTTGAACTTGTCACTGATGGCTTGTCTTAGCTGCGGCATTCCCGGCACGGGCGAATACTTAGTGTACCCATCGTTCAAAGCGCGATATGCAGCTTCTTTAATTGCTTTTGGTGTATCAAAGTCAGGCTCTCCTAATGACAAGCTAATAATGTTTTCTCCCCTGGATACTAAATCTCTGGCTATCTGCGCCATTCGCAGAGTGGCGGATTCCGTCATGCCTTCTACGAGTCGCGATAAATTATTCTTCATGCTTTATTTTTTCACTTCTCTCCAAATGTAACAGTTTTAAATATCAAACGCATAGGAGAGGAGAATGGTTTTTTACTCAAATTTCAGAAATATGGACATCCGCCATAAATTTCTGAAGTGGAAGAACAAATAGGGAGTAACTCAAATAGGAGGGGGTTTTGTCATAGACATTTCCTTTCCCCAAAGAGTAGTTTCCCCCTCGCTGAATTTCTAACAACTGATTTGTATTTGGCTTAGTGAAAGACATTATCCTAATAAATTTTTTTTCCTTTACTTTATGGTTGTTATATTGAACTCATGAAAAAATCAAATACTGGAACCAAAGGAAAAAATGGTCGAACGGGAATTTGGGCGGCACTATCGACCACTACTCATTCTTTTGAGCAAGCGATGTCGTGGAAACGAGTGTTTTGGGTTCTTGCTGCACTATCCTTGATCACCTTTGTCTCAGGCTCATTCCAGGCCGGAATTAGTGGGGATGAAGATGTGCAGGTTCCCTATGGTGAGAAGGCTTTAGACTTTTATGCCAGTTGGGGGGAAGACACTTCAGTATTTAAGAGTAAGAAAGGGGATGCCATTCGATATTATGGAGGAGGTTTTGAAGTTCCGGTTACGCTGATATCAAAAGCCTTCGGTATCGATATTGAAAGTAGGTCTTATTTTCACCTCCGCCATCTTTTGTTAGCACTATTGGGTTGGTTGTCCGTGTTGTGTGCCGGTGGAATTGCCAGGATGTTAGGGGGGTGGAGAACCGCTGTGATTGCTTTGGTTCTCTTGTGGTTGTCACCTCGGTTTTTCGGACATGCCATGATGAACCCCAAAGATATTCCCTTTGCCGCCGGATATATAGGGAGTATATTTTTCATGTTTCGGATTTTCAAAAATCTGCCGAAGTTCTCAAGATGGGATGTCGTGGGTTTGTTAGTGGCTCTGGGGTATAGTTTGTCTGTTCGGGTAGGAGCAGTTCTGATATTTATTTATTTCATTGCTTTTTTCATAGCATTTATTCTAGCTAAAAACTGGGCCAGTAGCGGAAAGGAATATTCAGTGGCACAAGTATGGCCTGCTTTTGTGGCCCCAATTGTGGGGGGCTTTGTCCTGGGCGTTTTATTTTGGCCCTACGGACTGTTGAGTCCGATTGCACACACCGTAGAGAGTTTGACCACTTTTACAGAATTTCCCGTCAGTATAAATGTCCTTTTCCGGGGCGATATGGTTTGGTCCAGTGATATTCCCTTTGAATATTTATTCGTTTGGATCGGATCTACCGTTCCCATTACCTTTCTTCTAGGGGTACTTTTGTTTTTAATATCCGGTGTTTATCTTTTTAAGAAGGGACCTACATTCTTATTGTTATGTAATATTTTCGTAGTCCTTTTCCCACTATTTTACGTGGTGTATAAAGACTCGCCACTATATGACGGTTGGAGACACTTTAATTTTATATATGTGGCCGCCGTACCGCTCATTGCCCTGGCCTGGGATGTTTTTGGTCAGTGGATCAATCGTCGGTGGAAGGGGCAATATTTAGCCTATTCTCTGTTTTTCTTGTTATCACTTGAGCCTGCTTATCACATCGCCACGAACCTTTCTATTCCTTATGTATATTTTAACCCAATTGTCGGCGGAACGTCCGGTGCCTTTGGTGAGTTCGAGATGGATTATTGGGGGACTAGTACGAGAAAGGCTGTCGAGGCAATGGAGGATCGGGGGATACTTCACGAAGACATGGAAGAGAAGATCGTCATTGGGGTCAATTTTAGTTATGGCGTTAGGCATTGGCTCAAGCCCAAATACGCTGAACATGTAAAGCTAAAATATACTCGGTATAGAGAGCGGTACAACTCAGATTGGGATTACGCTATATTTGTTGGTCGGTTTATGGATGGAGCGCATATGAAAGCGATTGACTGGCCGGGGTCCGTTCGGGTTCTGGAATCCATTACAGTCAATGATGAGCCTGTTTGCGCTATTTTTAGGCGGGGAGAGGAATTCGCTTTTGAAGGAATAAGCGCCTTTCGAGCCGGAAACACTGAATTGGCCAAAGAACTCCTGAAAAAGGAAATTAGTTATGACCCCAAAAACGAGTTGGCCTACTTTACTCTGGGAGAGCTATATTTACAAGAAGGTCAAAACAAAGCTGCCATTTCTTATTTTGAGGAATCTTTGCGACTGAACCCACATGATCAACAGTTGATTCAGCGCTTGTCCACGACTTATCTGAATGATGGGCAAGTGGACAAGGCTGAGCGCCTGCTAAAAGAAAATGTCCAGCGGAACCCTAAAGATTACGCGAGCTACTATTATTTAGCCTTAATACACGCTCAGACACAGCGATTGAACACGGCAGCGGAATACATAGAGCAATCCATAGATGCCAATCCAAATTTTAGAGAAGCTTATGGCCTGGGTGCTCAAATCTACGAGGCATTAGGCAATGAGTCCAAAGCCTCTTATTACGAAACACTATCAAAGCAATAGAGAATGAATAATGATGCTATCGAGCGATTGAAAAAAAAGAAGAAGGAAGCCCATTTAGGCGGCGGAGAAGCGAGGATTAAGAAACAACACGAAAAGGGAAAACTGACGGCCCGGGAGCGAATTGAGCTCCTCCTCGATCCCGGTTCCTTCGAAGAGATTGGCATGATGGTTACTCACCGATCGACGGATTTTGGAATGGAAAATAAAAAGTTCTTAGGTGATGGAGTCGTAACGGGATACGGTACAATATCCGGTAGGCTCATCTACATATTTGCCCAGGATTTTACCGTTTTTGGCGGTGCATTGAGTGAAACTCACGCAGAAAAGATATGTAAGGTCATGGATCTCGCTTTATCCAATCTTGCTCCCATTATTGGTTTGAATGACTCAGGTGGAGCGAGAATCCAAGAGGGAGTGAGTTCTTTGGGAGGCTATGCTGATATCTTTTACAGGAACACTTTAGTCTCCGGTAAGATTCCACAAATCTCAGCCATAATGGGGCCTTGTGCTGGTGGTGCTGTATACTCTCCAGCTATTACTGATTTTACTATTATGGTAGATCAAACGTCCTACATGTTCGTTACCGGCCCCAATGTAGTTAAAACAGTGACCAATGAGGAAGTAACCGCTGAGGAATTGGGAGGTGCTCAAACACACGCATCAAAAAGTGGAGTGACTCATTTAGTGGCAAACAATGAAGTGGACTGTATTGAAAAGCTCAAACAATTACTTTCCTATTTGCCTCAGAATTGCGACAGAGAGGTACCCCGACTTCCCTATGACCTGCAGGATGAAATTCGTCCCGATCTGGATCGAGTTGTGCCTGAAAACCCCAATCAACCCTACGATATAAAAGATGTGATAAAGGGAGTTTGTGATGAAGACTCATTTTTTGAAATCCATCCGGATTTTGCGGAAAATATCGTGGTGGGTTTCTCGCGTCTTGCGGGGCGTTCAATTGGCGTTGTGGCCAACCAGCCATTCAGTCTGGCGGGTGTGTTAGACGTGGACTCAAGCCGCAAGGGAGCCCGCTTTGTTCGCTTTTGCGATGCCTTTAATATCCCCCTGCTAGTTTTTGTAGATGTCCCCGGCTTTTTGCCCGGAACCGATCAAGAGTGGAATGGAATTATCTCTAACGGAGCTAAATTATTGTATGCATTTTCGGAAGCCACTGTGCCACGAATGACAGTGATTACGCGGAAGGCATATGGGGGTGCTTACGATGTGATGAACTCAAAGCATATCGGTGCTGACATGAACTTTGCCTGGCCCTCGGCAGAAATTGCAGTAATGGGGGCGAAGGGCGCGAGTGAAATTATTTTCAGAAAGGAAATACAGGCCTCAGACGACCCTGAACAACACTTAGCTCAGAGAGAAAAGGAGTATGCTGAGAAGTTTGCTCACCCTTATCGGGCAGCTGAACGTGGATTTATCGATGAAATAATTGAACCTAGATTTACTCGCAGAAAATTGATCAAAGCCTTCGACGTAAGTCAACATAAATCGGTTCCTCGTGTTAATAAGAAACATGGTAACATTCCACTTTAACAATAAAAACAGATTATGAAAAACATTATTTTACTTGCTACACTTTTATTCCTATCCACCATTTTATGGGGACAAAGTTCAGTCGAAATAGAGAAGCGCCCAATGAATGAAGAAATGCGAGATGCATTTGTATTAAAGTACGATCATAAAGGGCTCAAAGAAAAGGAGGTGGAAAAGCAATGGGAGAAATTCACCAAATCCTTTGGGGCTAAGGCAAAAAAAGATAAAAGCACAGGTATTTATTTTGCCGATGATGCAGAAATCAACTCAATGAGCGACAATACGGTGGATATATATATGAAACTCAATACTCCCAATGACAAAACCCGGGAACTTGTGGTTTGGTATGATTTAGGTGGCTTGTATTTAGATCGCGATGGAGATAAATCTAGAGTTTCTGCTGGTAAGGATTGGATGTTCTCCTTTTTAGGACACTTAAATACATTGGAAAAAGAGGAGTTACTCGATGCGGAAGAAGATCTTTTGAAGGATGTAAAGAAGGAGAATAAAAAGGCTGAAAAATCAGTTAAAAAGATTGAGAAAAAGATCTCC
>JAWLFI010000154.1:0-6030 GCA_041685645.1 Saprospiraceae bacterium
GTACAAAATGATGATAATCAGTAATACCGATTCTCTATAACGCTAAGATATAAATATTTTATAGACATAAGATTTTAGGGAATGAGTTTGTAGATAGTTTAGAATGAAGCGAAATGCGAAATTATTCTAATGCAAAGAGATAAGCTGAAGTCGCTATGAACTAGAACTTCTTATTTTTCGTTATAAATAAAAAGAATGATGAAGATATTTGTTTTTTATCTCATGCTTGGAGCAATGTTTTCCGTGGAAGCCTGTGATGGTGCCTCCAAAGAAAAAAGCACATCGTTTTCAGAAGATAGTGCAGTAGAGGGCTTAAATGCAAGCCAGTTGGAAAAAATGGATACAGCAACCTTGGCCGGGGGGTGTTTTTGGTGTGTCGAAGCGGCTTTTGAGCAAATCAATGGTGTGTATGAGGTGGTGTCGGGTTATTCCGGAGGAAATGAAAAAAATCCTACCTACAGTGAGGTTTCGAGAGGAGCGACTGGACATGCCGAAGCAGTTCAAGTGTACTATGACCCTGAGAAACTCAGTTATCAGAAGATATTAGAAATATTCTTCGTAGCGCATGATCCCACCCAACTCAATCGCCAGGGACCGGATGTCGGGAAGCAGTATCGATCTGCTATCTATTATCACGATGAGAAGCAAAGGAAAACTGCAGAATCTCTGATATCGTCTATGACTGAGGAAAAGGTCTTTTCAAAGGAGATTGTTTCTCAGCTCGAGCCTTTAGATAAATTTTGGGTAGCTGAAGAATATCATCAAGACTACGCCGAACGAAATCCCCAGGATGGATATATTCAAGGCGTATCTCTGCCAAAGGTCAAAAAGGTCAAAAAAGCCTTTCCCGATCTGATTCAATAGTAGGGTTTATATACATAGTGCTTGTTTTTTACTACTTCTTTAGGAGATGTACCTCTTGAGTCTTGAAACATTTTTTATCTTTAGTTTGCAATTAAAATTAGGTATGTCTGATAAATTCATTGATATCGATCGTTTGATCGATAGCAAAAACCCCAACTTAAGGAAGTGGATGCCATCCTTCATGCTAAATTATTTCAAGAAGATTTTGCATGAGAAGGACGTCAATGCTTTTCTCGAGAAGCACGGTGATAAATACGCCAGTGACTTTTGTGATGCGGCCATTGATGACTTGGAAATAACCACTGAAGTTTTTGGCTTAGAGAACATCCCCTCAGAGGGAGGTTGTATTTTTGCAGTCAATCACCCCTTGGGTGGTATGGATGCCATGGTTATCGTTTCTGCTATCAAGTCTTTGCGTACCGACATCAAATTTATTGTAAATGATGTCCTATTGAATATTGAAAACTTAAAGGGGATGTTTGTCGGAGTAAATAAACTCGGCAAGAACTTTAAGGAATCATTGAAAAAAGTAGATGAAACTTTCGCTTCAGATCAGGCAATATTCGTGTTTCCGGCAGGATTGGTCAGTCGAAAACGCAAGGGGAAAATAGAAGATTTGGAATGGAAAAAAACCTTCGTTACCCGGGCGAGAAAATATAATCAGCCCATTGTCCCCGTTTATATTAAAGGGCATTTATCCAGCTTTTTTTATAGCTTAGCTAATGCGAGAGCTCTATTGGGAATAAAAACGAACATAGAAATGTTTTTTTTAGTCAATGAGTTTTATAAATTAGGAGGACAGCACGTTCCGATGATGTTTGGTCCTTGCATTTCACCTGACAGACTAAATAAGGAGTCGACGGATGCTGAATGGGCAGAGGAGATAAAGCGTCGAGTGTACCGCATGGGGGAAGAACTAGAGAAAATAACCGAAAAATAATGAACGAACCTGTAGAGCAAGTGGCTGAACCTATTCATCCCAATCTCATTAAAGAGGAGCTGAGAGATGAATTCCTTATTGGGCCAACGAATAAGGGGGGCAACCTCATCTACAGTATTACGGCTCATAACTGTCCCAGTGTAATGGCTGAAATTGGTCGTTTGCGAGAGATGGCTTTTCGCGCTGCGGGTGGAGGAACTGGAAAACGCGTGGATATTGACCATTTGGATATATCTGACCCCGGCTATCATCAACTCATTGTATATCAGCCGGATGATATGGTGATTATTGGTGGGTATAGGTATATTGATTGTAGTAATTTATTTCAATCAAATGAGCCGGGTGAATTGATGTCGACATCACATTATTTTGACTTGTCAGAAGTTTTCGTAAAAGAATACTTACCCTATACCATTGAATTGGGTCGATCCTGGGTGCGCCCGGATTATCAAACGATAATAAATCCAAGAAAAGGACTTTTTGCATTGGCAAATCTATGGGATGGCTTAGGCGCGCTCATCGCCAGGAATCCTCATGTCAAGTATTTTTTTGGCAAGGTCACCATGTACCCTGACTACAATCGGGAAGCCAGAAACTTATTGCTTTCATTCATGAAGTACTTTTTTGAAGATTTGGATGAATTAGTCGTACCCAAGGACCCTTTGATCTTTCCTTATAAGAAAGAGGTGATCGAGCAACACTTCAGTGGATTGGATAGAAAACAAGCTATTTCTGCACTGAGAAAAATGCTTCGGGAATACGGCGAATCAATCCCACCCCTTATCAATTTATATATGGGGCTATCGCCCACCATGCTCGTTTTTGGTACAGCTCTCAACAGAGATTTCGGGGACGTTGAGGAGACGGGTATATTAGTTACAATTGGTGATATTGATTCTGATAAGCGGGAGAGACACATCCCGTAGGGAATATTATTTCTTTTCTATTTTGCTCCCGGTATTTTGATACGGGCAATGGCGGCAGCCGCTGCTACAGCAATAACCACGCATCTTTAAATAATAAGCCGTAAAGACGTAGTTCCCATCTTCGATATAAAAGTGCTTCCCTTCAGTAAGTGGTGAATCGACTTTTTGTGAGTTAGACATGGACCTTCTTCAATCTCAATTGTGGTAGATAACTAGTCAACACGGTATAGGAACCAAAAAGGACACCTACGTAAAATAGGTCACCTGCAATAGTGTTTTGGAAAAAAGGTATTGCAGCGGCATAGCAGGCCATTAAGCCTTCAAGTGTTTTGGGATATAAGGGGGAGGAGAACCAGACTCCAAAATTGGTAATGATAAAAAACAAACCAGAGGCACCCAGACTCGCTCCGATTAAACGGCCCAAACTAATCTTAGAAAGGACGTATTTTCCCAGAATAATTATAGCAAACAGACTCAAATATACAGTAAGGTGCCCTCCCCAGACAAATGAATCGTAGTAGGAGGCGTAGAGAATATTATTGACGAGCAAGTCACTAATGTAGTAAGCGACCAATGGAACGACCCAATACAATTTTTTCACACTGAGTAGTCCCCCAGCAAAAAGTGCCATGCCACCTATCGGGGTAAAGTTATAAGGGTGGGGGAGAAGTCGACTCATAGCAGCGACAAATATAAATCCTGCGAAAAGCCACCACTTATTTGATATCACTTTTGACATATGTTTTCTTATTTTTGGGAATCCAAAGTTACTAAAAAATCAACCTATTCTCTATGATTTATGTCAAAAAACCCAAACTTCCGGGTCTTAGTCTGATTCGGTGGATTCCTGTGATTGGTTTAATCTGTATTAGTGCATCCTTTTCGCAAGCCCAATATTGGCAGCAGGAAGTAGCTTATGAGATTGAAGCTGATCTCGATCCCAGGATACATATGATTCGAGGCACTGAAAAGCTCAATTATACCAATCACTCTCCTGATACTTTAACGAAAGTATATTTTCATCTGTATTGGAATGCCTTTCAGCCCAATAGCATGATGGATGTCAGATCGAGGACGATTCCCGATCCCGATCCACGCGTGGGAGACAGAATATTTAACCTCAGAGAATCCGAACAGGGATTCATGAATGTCGTCGATCTGAAACAGTCCGGCAAGAGCCTGAAAATTAATGAAGAGGGAACGATTCTAACTGTTGAATTGGAGGAACCTATAGCGCCAAATTCGGAAGTTCGCTTTGATTTGGAATTTGTCGCTCAGGTACCCCTTCAAATTCGGAGATCAGGTCGTTTTAATGCAGAGGGCATAGATTATAGTATGTCGCAATGGTATCCCAAAATCTGCGCATATGATCAAGATGGGTGGCATCCAAATCCCTACATAGGTAGAGAGTTTTACGGTACTTTCGGCTCTTTTGACGTGAAGCTAACTCTTCCTTCTAAGTATATAGTAGGAGGTACGGGGACTTTACAGAATCCCGAAAGCACGAGTCCACGTCATGGCTATTGGCCCAGGGACAGTTTCCCGGAGAATACAAGTGTAGGAGAAAAGATTACCTGGCATTTTAAGGCCGATAAAGTTCACGATTTTATGTGGGCGGCAGATCCGGACTATCAGCACGATGTGTATAGAGCGGATTGCGGAGTCGATGTACACTATTTTTATTTGCCGGATACAGCATATGCTGAGAATTGGCAACAAATGCCTCCAGTAATTAACCGTGTGTTGACTTATGCGAATGAGCATTTTGGAGAATATCCTTATTCGAGCTATTCCATCATTCAGGGGGGTGATGGGGGAATGGAGTATCCCATGGCTACGCTGATAACGGGGGACCGGTCTTTTACTTCTCTGGTGGGTGTCTCCGTGCACGAGTTGATGCATTCCTGGTATCAGGGAGTCATTGCTACCGATGAGGGACAATACGCCTGGATGGATGAAGGTATGACTACCTACGCTTCAGGAGAAATCATGAACTTTTTACGGGATGAAGGACTGATTCCCGGAGAGCCTGTAGAGGATCCTCAGGCTCCCAGAGTTACCGGACATAACCGGTTGGTGCAGTCCAACATCATGGAGCCTGTAATCACCCCGGCAGACCACTTCAATACAAACACTGCTTATGGAATCATTAGCTACACTTCCGGAGCATTTATTATTCATCAATTGGGGTATGTTATAGGAGACCAGGCGAGAGACCAGGCTTTGTTAGATTATTATGATAAATGGAAATTTAGGCATCCCGAACCGCGGGATCTTTTTCGGGTCATGGAAAAAGCGTCTGGAATAGAGTTGCATTGGTATTTGCAATACAGCTTGTATATGACGGAAAAGGAGGTGAATTACAGTGTTGACACACTAACCGAAACAGAGCTGGGAAGTAGAATTCATCTATCTAATTTGGGTAAAAAGCCAATGCCTCTGGACGTAGTGGTAACAACAACGGAGGATGAGGAATACTTATACCACATCCCTTTGCGGGTGATGAGAGGATATAAGGATTTAGGCGGAATGCCTTATGATTTCACTGAGGCCAAGGATCCATGGCCCTGGACTCACCCGAGCTATGAGTTGAATGTTTCTCTTTCTATCGATGAAATTCAATCTGTAACGATTGACCCCAGCAAACGCTTATCGGATATCGATCGGAATGACAATATCTGGCCCCCACCAGAGGAAGAAGATGACGAATAATTCGCAACAGATTTGAGGCTGGAGCCATATTTGGAAGTTTCGCGATTGAAACAGCTATACAAGGCCCATACAAGGACCAATATGAGCAGTATAAGTCAGATAAAAAGGGTATTTTCAACCCACTAATGATTGCAGTATGAATAGATCTGTCGCGCTTTTACTCATCACGATTGTTTCTGCACTGGGTGGATTTTTATTTGGCTACGACACCGGGGTTATCAATGGCTCTCAATTTTTTTTGAGTAAATATTTCGCTCTGAGTGCGGGCATGAAAGGTTGGGTTGTCGGCAGTGCTTTATTGGGATGTTTAGTTGGAGCGCTATTGGCGGGCCCCTTCAATGTCAAATACGGTCGGAAAAACGCTTTGATTTTGTCTGCTGTTTTATTTTCCATATCCGCCTGGGGGTCCGGTTTACCAACAATTTTGCCCGAGTCTGTATCTCTGTTAGTTGTATTTCGACTCATTGGAGGCCTGGGAATAGGCATAGCCTCTATGACTGCGCCCATGTATATTGCTGAAATTGCTCCGGCCAAAAGCCGAGGGAAATTAGTGACATTTTATCAGTTGGCTATTGTGGTGGGCTTTTT
>JAWLFI010000015.1:0-24408 GCA_041685645.1 Saprospiraceae bacterium
GAGCGAGAAAATTCTATTTTTGCTTTCCTGCCGGGCGCCAGTGCGGAATATAATATAGGGAGCACTTCTCAAGTGTTTGCCTCAGTCGTTCGAGGGTTTACACCGCCCGGAAATAGTGAGGACGCGGAGCCTGAGCAAAGCATCAATACTGAGCTGGGCTACCGATTATTTAGCGGGAACAAGTTGCAAATGCAGGTAACGGGCTTTTGGCACGAGTATGAAAACCTACTGGGAAGCCAACTCGTCGGTGGAGGAGCTCCGGATGCGCTGGGATTGATCAATGGGGGGGCAGCCCGCTCTATGGGCGTGGAAGCTTATGTCAAGTATGTGCCGCATCCGCGCTGGCCGATTGAGGCGAGTTATACTTACATCCACTCTTCTTTTAGAGAGGCTTTTGACAGCGACTTTGGCCCCTGGGGGCAAGTATCTGTAGGCGACCGGCTGCCCTATGTCAGCCCCAATAGTTTGTGGCTACAAATGGGGTATCAGGGCAATCGCTGGGGTATCTTTTCCCAGTTTCATTTCCAGTCAGCCATGTTAGCGGAAGCATCAGCCGACTTCTCCTCTGCCGATGAAGGAATTTTAGTGGGAGAAAGAGGTCTGCTTTCTATTCAGGCTCAATACGATTTTCCCTCGAATATTCGGATCTATGGGCGGGTGAACAATCTGTTGGATGAAGCGTATTCAGTGGCCCTGCGTCCCGCCGGATGGCGTCCGGGAATGCCAAGATATGTCGAGTTGGGTATTGAGTATCGCTTTCGGGGACAGCAATAAGGCACAGAATCGCGTTTGGTCGGACCTCCATTTGGAGGATTAGCTAAAATATTTTACTTTACAGTAAAATAATTTTATGTCAAATTCAGAATCCAACGAGAAGAAGAAGAACGAATCGAATGACGAGCCCTATTCTTCTCAAACGAACTCTATTTGGGGGACCACTTTCGTTAGAATTTCTCTGTTCATCCTGCTGGGATTTATATTATTAGGTGTTTCCAGATATGTCTATCTCAAAATGACGGGGCAATATCCGATGCAGTATGATGAGCAAAAAATCATTCAGTATCCTCATTTGGAAGAATTGGAAAAGCAAAATGAAGAAAAAAAGCAAGCAAAAGATACCGTTTCGAAAGATGCAGGGAGCGGGGAATGACTTTATCGTAATTTCTCCCGAAGCCTATCATTCGCTACAATTTGACATTGATATTCCCCTTTTGTGCCATAGAAAATGGGGCATTGGGGCCGATGGTCTCATCGCGATTGAGCCCGCAGAAGACGCAGATTTTCGCATGTATTATCACAATGCAGATGGCGGTCAGGGCGGATTTTGTGGCAATGGAGCGCGCTGCGCCGTAGCTCGAGCAGATGAATTGTGGGACAAGGGCTCATCCTATTCCTTTGAAGCATATGACGGACGACATACAGCCCAAATTCACGCTCCGGGAGATGTCGAAATTTCAATGCGGGATACGCTTTTACCTCAGCCTGCACTTGATGGCTTTTTTATCGATACCGGCTCTCGCCATTACGTGGAACGAAAAAAAGAAATCGACCTGCTTCCCGTGGAGGATATCGCTCCCCCGATAAGACATCATGAAATGTTTTCCCCGCTGGGAGCCAATGTCAACTATTGGGAGGATACGCCCAGGGGTCTGCGCTTGCGCACCTTTGAAAAAGGGGTGGAAGCCGAGACGCTGGCCTGCGGAACGGGGATCGTCGCCGTAGCTATCGTTCACCACTTTAACTCAAAGGCGAAAGAGAGTAATTTTCATATGCGGCTGGAAGCTCGGGGCGGAGAGTTTCAAGTTGCCGGAAAAAGACTTCCAACGGGCTACTCTGAATTATCCCTGCGCGGCCCCGCACAAAGCGTTTTTGAAGGAGTCTTTTACCTGTGAATGGCAGCAAGAGGTCAATTATTTGCCAAATAGCTTTCCGGCTAAGCCTCCAAGGAGTCCACCGCCTTTTTTTGAGCTACCACCACCTAGCACGTCGCCAAACATATCTAAAATGGGAGAGCTGTCATTCGCGGGTGTCTGCTCATTCTTATTGCTAATGAGATTCATGAGTTGAGGTAATACCAAATTCGTAATCATCGTCGCCTGCCCCTTTTCCATGCCCAATCGACTCGTCAATTGCTGAATCACAGTTTGAGAAATCGAATTTTGCAAACTATTCGCCTGGCTGTTGTTGGACTGATGGGAGAACAAATTCATCAGTGTCGAAATATCCCCACTTTTTAGCTTTTGGCCGACCTCTTGGCTCGCCGCATCGCCGAAGACATTCATGACTTGATTCACTTCCTCGTCTTTGAGTCCTCCTTTGGTTTTGAGTTCTCCTGAGACCTGATCCTTGAGTTGGGATAAAATACTGTCTATCATATTCCTATTGTTTTAGTATAGAAGGGGTTCCTGTGTAATATAAGAAAAACTTTAGTTTCGATGACCCTGCCATTTCGCCTCTAACTCATCGACGTACTGCAAGTTTCCCAGTCGAAAGCGAAAAGGGATTCGGGTATTCGCTTCAATTTTGCGCTCCCATTCGCAAAACAAGGGAAGGACCTCTGGTGTGCGGGAAAGCAATGGGCTCGAATCCCAAATCCTGCTGTGCATCAAAGCTGGCCGGGAAAGTTGACCAACTGTAGTCTTTTCTTTGCCGGGCAGAGAATACTGCCCCTGAACGGATAGACTCGTGGTCAGGACAAAGAAAAGAATACTAGCTTTAATACAATTCATAGCATCTGAAATCGCAGAGCAACGGCCCATTAAATAATTCTAATTTGTGTTTGGGTTTGAGGCCAATGTGCTTGATGGCTTCTTCATTGCCCGATAGCACCCAGGCCGACCAACCGGTGTATTCCTGTTTGAATTTATCGCCAATGGCTTTGTAAAAGGCCTCCTCATCCTCCAATGACATGCGTTCACTGTAGGGTGGGTTTACGATCAGCGTACCCTCCGCTGCGGGCGGTGCCATAGCAAAAAAGTCCGCTTTCCGCCACTGAATATCATCCCCCACGCGCGCTCCTCTAGCATTGACTTTACTCAGCCGGATGGCCTCCGGGTGAATATCGGAACCGTGAATGGTGGTGCTTAAGTTTTGGCTCTGTCTAGAGGTGTTTCGCTTCATCTCTCTAAATGCACTCAAATCCAGACTGTAAAAAGACTCAAATGCAAATTCAGCTCGAAAGCGCTGAGCGGGAATATTTTTTGCGAGCAGACAGGCCTCAATCGGCAAAGATCCCGTACCGCACATGGGATCATAGAAAGGCGTTTGCCCCGTCCAGCCGGCCAATTGAATCATGCCACTGGCCAGCACTTCATTGATGGTAGCCACGCCTTTGCCTTCTTTGTACCCCCGGTGATAGAGCGGAGCGCCACTCGTATTTAAGGAAAGCGTCGCCCGCTCATCATAGATGTGAATATTGATGGGGGTATCGGGATCTTCCTTATCCACATTGGGTCGTCGGCCAAATTGATCCCGAAAATAATCGGCGATTCCATCCTTGACCTTCAAGGCCGCAAACCCGGTGTGTTTAAAATTGGGCGAAGTAATCGTGGGATAAATCGCAAAAGTCTGATCTACCTTCATGTGTTCCTGCCAGGGAACCGTTCGCGTCAAATCGTAGAGTTCAGTTTCATTGCGCACCTGCCCCTCCTTGAGGATCCAAAGCACATGCGTTGCGAGTCGGGAAAGGTAGTTAATCGCAAAAATATCGCGATCATTCGCCCCATCGAGTCGGACAGCCCGCTTGAGTGGCGTCCCGTGCTTTTCTGTCAGCGTAAACAATTCTTCCTGCAAGAGACCTTCGAGTCCGGCCTGTGTTTTTATGATTAAATCCATGGTTTATGTTTGAAGTACGCCCGGATTGAATTTCTCTACCGGGGCGTGATTTGCGGCGGCCAGGCCTTGTGCTAAAATAGAACGAGTTTCCAGCGGATCAATGATAGCATCGACCCAGAGCCTCGCGGCAGCGTAGTATGGTGTCGTTTGCTTCTCATAGCGCTGACTGATTTTATCGAGCAATTCCTTTTCCTCTTCCTTTGTGATGGTCTGCCCTTTGGACTTCATAGAAGCCGTTTGAATTTGCAACAGCACTTTAGCCGCCTGGCTTCCTCCCATTACGGCTAATTTTGCCGTTGGCCAGGCGACGATGAGTCTGGGGTCATAAGCTTTTCCGCACATGGCATAATTGCCCGCGCCATAGCTATTGCCCATGATTACTGTAAACTTCGGCACGGTGGAATTCGACACCGCATTGACCATTTTCGCACCATCCTTGATGATGCCACCATGTTCAGAGCGCGTGCCCACCATAAATCCGGTCACATCGTGAAAGAAGACCAGTGGAATTTTCTTTTGATTGCAATTCATGATAAACCGCGCCGCCTTATCTGCCGAGTCGGAATAAATCACACCGCCAAACTGCATTTCCCCTTTTTTTGTTTTCACTACTTCCCGATGATTGGCCACGATTCCGACCGACCAGCCATCGATGCGAGCATAGGCACAGATTATCGTTTTTCCATAGCCATCTTTGTAATACGTCAGCTTCGAGTCATCGACGATTCGCTTCAAAATTTCTTTGGTATCATAAGGCTGACTTCCTCCCTCAGGATAGAGCCCCGATATCTCTTTAGCTTCGTGCTTTGGCGCTACCGGTTGTTCACGATTGAAGCCCGTTTTGGGCGATGGTCCCATCTGTCCCATCAATTCCCGAATCGTTTTGAGGCAGGTTTCGTCATCCTTCATCTTGTAATCCGTCACCCCGGAAATCTCACTTTGAGTCGTCGCGCCGCCCAGCGTCTCCTTGTCTGTATCCTCCCCGATCGCCGCTTTAACCAGATAGGGGCCCGCCAAAAAGATAGAACCCGTTCCGTCCACGATCAGTGCCTCATCAGACATTATCGGCAGATAAGCTCCTCCGGCCACACAACTGCCCATGATGGCGGCAATCTGGGGAATACCCATACTCGACATCCGGGCATTATTTCTGAAAATCCGACCAAAGTGCTCTTTATCCGGAAATATCTCATCCTGCATCGGCAAATACACGCCCGCACTATCGACTAAATAAATAATGGGCAAGCGATTTTCCATAGCGATCTCCTGCGCGCGCAAATTCTTCTTCCCCGTGATCGGAAACCATGCCCCTGCCTTCACCGTCGCATCATTCGCCACCACAATACACTGCCGACCTGAGACTTCACCCAAAACCACTACAACACCGCCGCCCGGACAGCCACCTTCTTCCTCGTACATTTCATATCCCGCAAAAGCCCCAATCTCAAAAAACGGACGCCCTTTATCCAACAATTGATCGATTCGTTCTCGCGCCGAGAGTTTTCCCTTCGCTCTCTGCTTCTCCAATTTCTTTTTTCCCCCACCGAGATGAATTTTCTCTAGTCGTCGCTGAAATCGGGAGACCGCCAGGTTCATCGCATCCTCATTCTGATTAAACTTGAGATCCATATCTTTTTTCTTTGCCATATCCTTCTTTTTCAGTTCCTAAATATAGACACATCCCTCGTGAATTTGTAATTTTTCCACCCTATTCTCCTGCTTCCTTACAGAAAGGCCCCCTTCTTTTTTTCTGTTTTTTGGGCGTGACCTCCGCCGAGGGCGAAGGTCGGGCTATCCGCTCGTAGTCAGGACCCCATGCTCGGGCCGGCCATCGGCTGCAGTGGCTTCATTTGTCGCCGCTTCGCCTGTGGCCGGCAAGTGCCATTATTACTAAATAGCTATTGAAAAGTCGCAGTAGATTTTTGTTCCAATCAAGACTTGGTCTGTAATGAATTTGGTAATAATGGCACTAACCGCGCCTGCGGCCCTGCCTGCCGCTACTATCCCTCACGCGAAGACGATTAGAGGTGCAGCGGTTGATGGACAATACAACAGAGGTCAGATGATAAACCACTATGGATAATCGGGCTTATTGGGCGCGTGGTAATGTCAGTAAAAATCAGAAACTTACCTTGAAAATGACTCCCCCCTTGGCTAAGTCGGTCGGGGCCAAATTATCAATTCCTCAAAATTTATTTATATTTATGCAACCTAAATCCCAAACCAATGAAGTATTATTTTTTTAAAACCCTGTTTTTTCTATTTTTTTTAATGATGAGTTCTGTTTCTTTGACGAATTTGTCGGCTCAGGATATCTTTATAGATGGGGTCTGTGCCTGCGACAATGGAAGTGGAATTAGTGAGTTCGTCATTACTTTTGGTAACTGGCCGACCGACCAGGGAGCAACCTACGAAATCGTGGTTAACTACTCTGAATCGGGGGGAGATCGAGGTAGTGCGACTGTAACCGATGTTGCCGGAACCCCCGGTGGCAGTATTCAGTTAACTTTTTCCGGAGTAGCCAATGCTTCTGATCCCGGAAATTTACAAATCACCAGTGTTACAAATATCTCAACCGATACGGAGGAAGCAGTTTCTAATGATTTCCTACCGTATGAATCCCCTGCAGAAATTCTCATCAACTGTCCAACGGATACCACAGTATCGTCATGCCAACTGAGTGGCAACAGTCTAGCTGATGTTTTTGATAGCTGGATGTCGGACGTCACTGCCTCTGGTGGTTGTGGAGTTACAAATATTTCAAATGATTGGGAGGGGACCTACCCGGATTCCTGCGGGGGATCGGTTGAGGTAGAATTTACCGCAACGGATGATATTTGTAGAGATACCGTAGTCTGCAGTGCGGTCTTTACGGTGGAGGACTGCATATCTCCTGTGCCTGTTGTGGTCAACGGTTTAGTATCAGTAGATTTAACTGCTCTCTGCGTCGATGTCAATGTCAGCTTGTTTGATGCAGGCAGTTTTGATGACTGTGGCGAAGTGAGCATGAGTTACTCCAGCGATCTGTCTGACACCCTGCGCACCTTTTGTTGTCATGACGGTCTATCCGCAAAAGAGGTAGAATTTTGGGTGACAGATGAGTCGGGCAATCAGGATTTTGTAGTGACCTATATCGAACTTCGAGACCCCAATAACATTTGCAGCCCTCCGGGTATTAAAGTCAGTGGGGAGATAGCTACACAGGACGCCAGAGGGGTAGAAGGTGTGCAAGTGTTTCTCGAAGATACCTCATTAGCAGCGCCTATCGAGCGAAGGACTGGAGCTAGTGGATACTACGAATTCTCTCAGTTAGACGCAGATGGTTTAAGAGAACTTAGATTATGGCCCTATAAGAATGACGATGTATTGAACGGAGTGAGTACGTTTGACATACTTATTATTCAGCGTCATATTTTGGGTCTTGCTCCTATGGATGATCCCTACAAATTGATAGCTGCAAATATTAATGATGACGAGCGCATAAGTGGAGCTGACATGATTAATTTACGTCGTGCCATCCTGGGTGTCGACAATGAATTCAGAAATAATACGAGTTGGCGCTTTGTCGATGCAAAGGAAGTACTTCAAGAAGGTCAAGTGCCCTCGGGGTATGCCGAGGAGATTGAGCTTTTAGTGAATAATACTAGTCAGTTGGACCAGGACTTTGTAGCAGTGAAGATTGGGGATGTGGACGATAGCGTTGTGCCCGGTAGTCTGTATGATCCCGAAGAGGAAGGTGAAAGTGGAGCTTTAATTTTGACAGCCGAGGATACGACAGTAGGGCCGGGCGATTTGGTCAAAGTTGATATAAAGAGTGCCAAATTTAGTAAGGTGCAAGGGTATCAGATGACTCTGGAGTACGGTTCCGATGATTTTGAGTTCGTCGATCTCAGAGCGGGAGCAATGGATATAAGCGAGGACAAATATGGTCATTTTGAGGAAGCAGGCTTTTTGACCATGTCCTGGAATGATTTTGAGGGTAATAGTTATGGCCGGGATGAGGTGTTGTTTACCTTAGTTTTCCGCGCAAAAAAAGCTGGTCGCTTGAGTGAATTTCTGCAGGTGAGCGATGCAATCACAACAACTCAGGCCTATGTTGATGGGGAGCCTCGGAAACTTAGTTTGCAATTTAATCAGGATATCAAGGAGTTTGCCTTGTATCAAAATGTACCGAACCCGTTTAAAACCGAAGCCTTGATTAGCTTCCATGTTCCAAAATCCGGACTGGCGAGTTTAACCTTCTACAATACGCTGGGAGAGGTCACTTACACCATTGAAGGAGATTACAAAAAAGGATACAATCAGGTAAAGGTTGACAGGGAAGATCTTACTGCTGCGGGCTTGTACTTTTACGAATTGCGCGCCGGTGACCTGAGAGCCACGAAAAAAATGGTCATCGGCAATAAATAGGGTGTCTTACCTTCTAAGTAGAAATGTGAAGAGAATCTATATCGGTATAATGGCTGCCATTGAACCGCATGCGGTTGTGGAAAGTATTCTCTAAGTTATATGCCTCCCATTTAATATTTTGTTTTCCTGCAATTCAAGGCTCTTTTCATTATAATATTTGGGTGTTTGGGCTCAAATTTGAGAAAATTGGATTTGATTTTGTCAGGGATTATATGTTTCCTATCATTCATTAAGCAATTTGCGGCCTTTCAAAAATTGATTCAAGAAATCAATTTGTAGTCATACTTGAGGAGTAATATTATATGAAGCGTTTATTTATTATCAAAGGAGGCATATTCCAATGAAAAAAATTCTACTCATAACCTTAGTACTGCTATTTGTATGGCAACCAATCTGGTCACAATACGACCGGGATGCCTTTCACATTGAAGCAAGAAGTGGAAGAAACTTAATTCAAGACTATACGCAGCAGCCCATGGAGCTGTATCTAGATGAAGACAATACACTTTATTATGACCCGGATAGCAGCGAGGCCCATCGATTTAGTGAGGGGGCAATAACGATGAGTGATACTGCGGGCCAGGTATCTTTCATCACAAATATGTGTCATGTATGGCGACCGGATGGTCAACTTGTCCCGGGATCAGAAGAGGCCTTTTTATATGATAATTTTGGTCAGGAAGACTTTTGTTCCAAAGGGGCGGCAACAGGCTCGCCTCAGTTAATCGTACTGCCCGTTCCCGGTCAGGCCAATGTGTATTATTATATCTACGTCAGAGATAGAGTTGAGTTATTCAATCCCGGCTTTGAAATTTATCAGGATTCGCTTTTTTATCGAATATTAGATATGAGGGCCAACGATGGAGTGGGGCAGATGGGTTCTGAAGAACACTTTCTTTTGGCAGATACGGCAATGGATGGATCTACCTTAGCAGCTACACGCCATGCGAATGGATTGGACTGGTGGCTGACGGTGAGTGGAGTCAACAATGATACCTATGTGTTGGCAATTGATAGTCAAGACATTGTATTGCAAGACACCTTCACTTGGTCTGAGCCCTACCGCATGGGGTTAAGGTCAGCATCACAGGCTGCATTTTCACCGGATGGAGATAAATACGCGAGGGTAGTAAAGTTTCACGGACTGTCACTGGCGGATTTTGATCAGCATACGGGCGAATTCAGTAATATTTATACCCTTCCTTACGAGGAGCCCGACGATTTTTTTCCCGGTACTCCCGGAGTGGCTTTTTCGGGAAATAATCGATTTCTGTATGCCAATCCCAATACTCGTCAATTGATTCAGTACGATATGGAAGAAGAGGGATTCAGTGCGCCGGATACCCTTTGGGTTTTCAGCGAAGAGGATGATGTTGTGTTCTACGAGGATCTGGGCAACGTCGTTTTTTATATGAAAAAACTGAAGTTGGGATCAGATTGTAAAATCTATTCTCTTCCCTCTCCAAACTTCCCCTTTTTTCACGTGATACACAATCCCAATGCCAGGGGAGAAGAGGCTTTATTTCGTCGGGGAGACTATCGAATACCCAGTCCGGCCATAGCTTTTGGTCTGGGACATCATCCGCATTGGCGGACATCGACACCCCAGGAGGGTTGGTGTGCGGAGGTGTATTACGATTCTATCTACACCTCTGTAGATGAACCGGGATATATTCCCAAGTCCTCCGATTGGCAGTTAAGTCCCAATCCGGCGCGTGATGCATTTTACATTGAACCGATGGAAATCCATCACGGTACTGCTAAGATTACCGTTTACGACCAGCAGGGACGGCAACTATTCTCGAAAGAGTATGCAGGAGGAGGACGACAGAAGTACTCTCTGCGTGGCCTTGCGACTGGCTTGTATTTTGTCCATATTCGCAGTCGAGATGCCCGTGGCGAGCTGCTTTCTCCGGTCGTTAAGAAGCTCGTGGTTCAGTAAAGGGGCGCTGTGGATGTATTGGGTATCAGGTGTTGATGCACCAAATAGTATTTTGGTTTTATAAGGTAAAATTCCCTATTCATTATAATATTTGGGTGTTTGGGCTCAAATTTGAGAAAATTGGATCTGATTTTGTCAGGGATTATAAAGTACTTAATTTAAAGAAATCAAATTTTTAATCTTTTAAAAAGGAAATCATGAATCAATTATTCTGTAAAAAATTGGGGGGTAGTATACCTTCTTTCTTGAGCCAATTCTTTATTATACTATTCATTTTTTTTATACAACCTTTTCTAGCCAGTCAAACTTGCGAGTCTATACTAAGTCTTGATCCACAGGATTCAGATTTCATGGTTTGTTTAGACAAGGATGCCGGATATCCTGATTGTGCTATTTTGAAAGTCACAATGGATTTAACTCAAGTTGATTTTTCTCAATATAACGATCCCTTAAAGGTTGCTGTAAGACTTCCATATATAATTGATTTGTCAGGTAACAATGCTATTCCATTAAACCATGAGAATTCAAATGTTTTCTTTCAAAGTGAGGATGATATTGACGGAAATGTAAATTTTGAAGGTTCAGGTTATGAATTCATTTATGAAATAGATGATGAGACAATTTCTGATTTTGAAGCTGAATTTACGATATCTTCAGGGGAGTTTCATTTAGGTGCCGGATCAATTAATAACTTCGAAGTGGAATTGTTTGAGCCTAGCTCAGCCAATGAGGTAAAGATTTTGGAAGTGGATTTGACGGATATAGATGCATCCGAATGGTTTAGCCAAACATTTCAGTTTCATACGGTTGTTAATAGTTTTAGCTCAAATGATGATGTTATTTCCTTTAACAATAAATCCTTACATCTAACATCAAATGGCTCTGCAAATTACGAGTTTGAATTTTTAGCAGGCAAAGAATATATTTTTTCTAATGTTGAAATTTATCCAAATATGGGTATCCCATTAGTCCTTAAGTCTGGAACTAAGGTCACTATTGATGACTGCCTTATCTCAGGATGTGAAAGACTTTGGGAAACTATTATTCTAGAACAAGGTGCTGAGTTAATAATAAAGGACTCTGAGATTAGAGATGGTTACAAATCCATTACTTTGACAGATGGAGGTGAATATGAGTTGTTAGATAATGTGTTTTCGAATAATTTTATATCATTTTTTGCTGATGGCAGCTATGATGAAGACAATAGTATTTCTATTACAGATGTAAAAGGGAATATTATTCAATCAGATTTCAATGAGCCTTTTTTAGAGTTTGCAGAAGGAATGTTAGGTGACCCTCAGCATGCTGATTGGGATAATAAATCTTATGCCGGTTTATATTCCTATAAGGCAAATGTTGATTTCATGTATTCCCTTTTCCATTCGAATGAAGATGTAAACCATTTTAATGGATTGCATTTTGGAGCAGTATCTGAAGAAGGCAGACTAAGGATGTCCACATCACGTTTCACTGAAATATTGAAAACTAAGGGCACAACCATCGATGAAGGAGCTGCACTATTGAATAAGAATGGGCTGTTATATTTTAGAGGTGGATTAATAGTTGATGGAGCGCAAATTGAAGATTGTAAGTTTGGATTTCTTTCTAGGAATGGTTTGATTTCATCAATTCGGCGCTCTAAAATTGTTGATTGTAAGTACGGCGTTTTTTTAGAGGATGAAATTTTTTTAGGTCGAATTTCCAACAATAATATTTTGGAATCAAGATTTGGTGTAAGAATTGTTGACAGAAATAGAGTCACTGAGAATGTTTCTATTAGTGGAAATGAGATAGAAGCTTTTCATAGAGGAGTTTGGATAAGTGGAATGTCCGCTTCTATAATTAAAAATAATATTTTTGTTGATGGTGAGGATGTTCAATATAGCGGATCTGCTTCTATTTCTTATAATTCTTTTGAAATAGGGGCAACTGACACATATCATGCAAGACAGAAGCCCAGGATAATAAGTAATACGATTAAGTCTAAGAGTGATATAGAGAATCCGGCGAGATTTGGTATTATAGTTAATGGTGGGTATGGATTTCATATTTTAGATAATATTGTTGAATTTTCTGCTACAAATCGCCTATTTGATGATGACCTTTATTATGGAATGTATTTTAATGGAGGTAAGGAGCATCAAATTCGAAGAAATTGTATCTTAAATCGCACCATTTCTAGATACTACCCAGGATCGGACTTAATAGATGCTAAGGGTATTTTTATTCGTGAGGGACTTGGGTTTACTGTAAGGAACAATAAAGTAAATAGGAGTTGGGATCAGGTAAGTTATATTGCTGACATAAATTTATCAGGAAACCTTGTTGGATTAGATCTAGCGGGAAATCGTATGCGCGAATTTAATTACCTTGATCCCAAGCCTACTGAATCAAACCTTTTGTTGGGAACCTATCCAGAGGGAGATAATGCTAGAGCAATTACTGGAGCTCAAAGGTATCGTTCTAATATGTGGGCATATGAAAGCGGCTCGCTAGATTCTGATCACAACCGAGCTAAGAACTTAGGAAGTGAAGAGTTCGACTTTAGTCGTTCAAAGTTTTACATAGATTCGAGTAACTATATAACCTTTTTTGTATTTTTTGCTAATCCTTTTGTTCAGCATACTTTATTATTATGGCCGTACCCAAATCACCCAAATGACGAAGAATTTAAATGGATTATAGATGAAGCACCTTCTATTGAGGATAATGAATTTATTCCATCACCTCCGATCTGCAGGGCTCTAGAGGATAACCCGGGTGAAATAGAGGTGAATGGACCTTTTTTTGCAGATTTAACTCCGCTTACATGGAATAAACTAAATCAATCGACAGTAGCTGGCAATGACTCCCTTGATTTAGGTCAGTATTCTTTTATCTGGAAGGGTAGAAGATACCTGTATGAAATAATTAAGTACGAACAAACTCGTAATATCAGTTATTCATTGGATTCAGCAACTATGCATTGGGGGAGCGAAGACTTTGCCATCTTGGCTGATGTACGTCATGGTATTGCAGAAGATCTTTACTCAGAAGATCAAGATTTAATGCAATGGCTGAATCCTAATGATTTGGCTTTAGACAGCATTCTGTTAGACTCTATTCAACTGGACTCCATGGGGCTCGTGATTGCTGATAGCGTAAAGTCTCGCCGAGGAGGAATTTGGCAGCAATTCATGAGTGACAATGTGAATTTCACAGCGGAAACCCCTGCAGCTAATTTAGAGGCAACTGTTAATAAGACTATGTCGCAATGGGCTTTGGGGACGAGTATTGAAAGTCAAATGGATTCTCTATTTGATATTGCCACATCATGTGGGATGACTGAAGGAAGTGCCGTCTATGAAGCGAGAGCGCTCATTAATGGGAATCTGGATAGCATTTTTGTAGAATTGAATCCCTGTTTAGTCCCGGATAGTGCGCTGGTAAGAGAGAGCCCGAGAGAAAGAAAATCTGCGGCTGAAGTGGAGGTATATCCAAACCCAACAAACGAACAGATTACTGTTACTTTAGATAAAAACTGGGAACGTGCAGATTTGATATTGTATGATATCCAAGGAAGGGCTTTGTGGACCAAGCGTTCTGTTCGGTCGGGAAGTACTTATGGCATACCCAGGTTTATTCCTGCAGGTGCGTATTATTTATTCCTGGAGAATCAAGACAAAGCCAGTGAGATTGGTGTAGTCCCTCTAATAATTCAGAGATAACTGTTATTATATATCAAGCTGATATTCTTCGTATTGAAAAACATAATCCAATGAAAAAGTTCGAACTCATCACTTTAATACTCCTATTTTTTGTGCAACCCCTCTGGTCACAGTACGACCGGGATGCCTTTCACATTGAAGCAAGAAGTGGAAGAAACTTAATTCAAGACTACACGCAGCAGCCCATGGAGCTGTATCTGAATGAAGACAACACACTTTATTTCGATCCGGATAGCAGCCAGGCCCATCGATTTAGTGAGGGGGCAATTACGATGAGTGATACTGCGGGCCAGGTATCTTTCATCTCAAATATGTGTCATGTATGGCGACCGGATGGTCAACTTGTCCCGGGATCAGAAGAGGCCTTTTTATATGATAATTTTGGTCAGGAAGGCTTTTGTTCCAAAGGAGAGGCAACAGGCTCGCCTCAGTTAATCGTACTGCCCGTTCCCGGTCAGGCCAATGTTTATTATTATATCTATGTCAGGGATAGAGTTGAGTTATTCAATCCCGGCTTTGAAATTTATCAGGATTCGCTCTTTTATCGAATATTGGACATGAGGGCCAACGATGGAGTGGGGCAGATGGGTTCTGAAGAACACTTTCTTTTGGCAGATACGGCCATGGATGGATCTACCTTAGCAGCTACACGCCATGCGAATGGTCTGGACTGGTGGCTGACGGTGAGTGGAGTCAACAATGATACCTATGTGTTGGCAATTGATAGTCAAGACATTGTATTGCAAGACACCTTCACTTGGTCTGAGCCCTACCGCATGGGGTTAAGGTCAGCATCACAGGCTGCATTTTCACCGGATGGAGATAAATACGCGAGGGTAGTAAAGTTTCACGGACTGTCACTGGCGGATTTTGATCAGCATACGGGCGAATTCAGTAATATTTATACCCTTCCTTACGAGGAGCCCGACGATTTTTTTCCCGGTACTCCCGGAGTGGCTTTTTCGGGAAATAATCGATTTCTGTATGCCAATCCCAATACTCGTCAATTGATTCAGTACGATATGGAAGAAGAGGGATTCAGTGCGCCGGATACCCTTTGGGTTTTCAGCGAAGAGGATGATGTTGTGTTCTACGAGGATCTGGGCAACGTCGTTTTTTATATGAAAAAACTGAAGTTGGGATCAGATTGTAAAATCTATTCTCTTCCCTCTCCAAACTTCCCCTTTTTTCACGTGATACACAATCCCAATGCCAGGGGAGAAGAGGCTTTATTTCGTCGGGGAGACTATCGAATACCCAGTCCGGCCATAGCTTTTGGTCTGGGACATCATCCGCATTGGCGGACATCGACACCCCAGGAGGGTTGGTGTGCGGAGGTGTATTACGATTCTATCTACACCTCTGTAGATGAACCGGGATATATTCCCAAGTCCTCCGATTGGCAGTTAAGTCCCAATCCGGCGCGTGATGCATTTTACATTGAACCGATGGAAATCCATCACGGTACTGCTGAGATTACCGTTTACGACCAGCAGGGACGGCAACTATTCTCGAAAGAGTATGCAGGAGGAGGACGACAGAAGTATTCTCTGGGTGGCCTTGCGACTGGCTTGTATTTTGTCCATATCCGCAGTCGAGATGCCCGTGGCGAGCTGCTTTCTCCGGTCGTTAAGAAGCTCGTGGTTCAGTAAAGGGACGCTGTGGACTCTTAGAGGGTGTGCTTATTTTCCACGACTCCGGGGAGTGGTCAACCTACTATAATTTTACCTGAATGTTGAATAATAGTCCTGGATACTGTAACAATGGATAGCAAAGTACAATCCCTTGCACTATCTGCTCACAAATAGCGTGTAAGGGATGCGGAAGGCTTTGGTCCGAGGCGCTCTGCGCTGAAGGACGGAGCCCGGCGAACCCTGGAGCAGCCCGACCCCGAGAGCCTTTAGGCTCGAGGGGATACACCCAAAAAAAATAAAAAATCGAGGAAATGAAGGTGAAGTTATTTATTGAATACGTACCAAAAGGGGCCTTCATATTTCTCGTACACGCCCTGTAAAACGATGCGGCCCTCCTGGCTTTCCAATTGCTCAATGAGAGATGAGGCCTTGGTGACCGGCTGATCGTTGATGTGAGTGATGATGAAGCCGGGGTCCATTTTGGTACGCTCGACAATGGAGCCTCGATAGACACTGACCACCTTCACACCGCCCTCTTCAATCGTCTCTTTTTCCGAACGAATCAGGTCGCGAATTTCCAGGCCCAACTCGTTGAGCACGCCTTCTGAGCGGATGTTTACTAAATCCGTCGTGTTGAATTGATTGCGTAGCAGGATTTTTGTCTGAATTTTCTTAGGTCCTCGCCAGCATTCCAAATCCAGACTATCCCCCGGACGGTATTGCCCCAGTTTTTCCATGAGATCGGGTAGGGTATTGATAGTTTTTTCGTTGATCGATAATATAATGTCCCCGGGCTTCAGTCCCGCTTCATCCGCGGCACTGGAAGGGTTGACGCGATAGATATACACGCCGCGTACTTCTTTTAGGCCTAATTCCTGAGATAGCTCAAAATCGACACTTCTGGCTTCGATGCCCATCATTCCGCGATGTACCGTGCCGAATTCTCTGAGGTCGCTAATCACTTTTTTGACCAAATTAGAGGGGATGGCAAAAGAATAGCCTTCGGATCGGCCGGAGAAGGTCAGGATGGCCGTGGTAATGCCCACTAATTCTCCATCAGTATTGACCAGGGCACCTCCGCTGTTCCCGGGATTGACCGCGGCGTCGGTTTGTATAAAAGACTCGATGCCGGAGGGGTCTTCAAGCACCTCTATGCTCCGTGCTTTTGCGCTGACGATGCCCGCAGTTACCGTGGATTGTAAACGGAAGGGCGTGCCTGCGGCCAGTACCCATTCTCCGACTGATAGCAAATCGGAATCACCGAAACTGAGATAGGGTAAAGGCGGACTTTCAACGTGCAATAGAGCGAGATCCGTAGATTCATCTATGCCAATGACTTCTGCATTTAGTTCGCGTCTGTCGTTGAGTATCACGCTGATACTATTGCCCTGATCAATGACGTGCTGGTTGGTAACGATGTATCCATCGGGGGAAATAATCACTCCTGAGCCGTTGGAGCTACTGTAAGTGTCGCCCCAATCCTCGGAGCGATCAGTTGTTTTTGTTTTTATATACACGACAGCAGAGGCTGCTTTTGCTGCGGCTTGTTGAAATCCACGTCGAGGCTGAAGGTTGGCAGAGTCCGACTCAATGTGCACAGGTGCAGAAGGTAAGGCGTCCCAGTACCTGTCAGAATATTCTCGGACCCATTGAGCATTGGGTTGCTGCTCTTGAATAATAACTCGCTCTGTGGGCTGCCAACCATAGTGATAGAGCATAACCACGAGAATTGACAATAGTAGGGACCATCCGATGGGTTGCAATTGCTTCATATGGCAAATATATATAATTTTAGAGCAGTGTGCCGCCTTGATTTTAAGGAGAATTAGTTGATAAGCATGATGCTCAAACTATTCTAATGTCATGAGCAGTTGTTGCAATTCGCCCTCTGTCTTTTTGTCCTGTTGAGTTCGAGCCAGCTGAAGTCCTTTTTGTAGGACGCTCTCTGCTTGTTCTTCACGATTGAGGTCCATCAGTAACTGACCGTGGTGGTAATACAATCCCAAATATTCCGGATCTTTATTGTGGAGTTGCTCGTAATATTCCAGTGCTCGTCCACTATCTGACTTTTCGTATTCCTTGGCGAGTGCAAAGAGGAGAAAGGAATCCTCCGGCTGCTCCCGAAGCATTTTCAGTAATCGCTTGAGTTTGTCCATATCTTACTTTATTTTGACCTCATAACAGGCTTTCCAATCGTCTTTTTCAGCTAGTTTTATTATCTTTGAATTCACAAAAATACGACGGAAATGAATATATTAGTATGTGTTAGTAAAACGCCGGAGACGACGGCAAAAATTACATTTACATCGGATAATTCTGAATTCAATACCAACGGAGTCAATTTTATTATGAATCCGTACGACGAATGGTATGCATTAGTTCGTGCTATCGAGTTAAAAGAACAATTTGGAGGAGAAGTTACCATAGTGAATGTAGGACCTTCCGAAAACGACTCTGTGATTCGAAAGGGATTGGCGATAGGGGCCGATAAAGCAGTGAGAATCAATGCAGAGCCCAAAAGTGCACTGGAGACCGCTCACCATATTGCCAATTTTGCAAAGGAAGGGTCTTTTGATGCTGTTTTCCTGGGAAAGGAGACGATTGATTACAATGGCTCCGAGGTGAGTGCCATGGTGGCTGAGTTACTCGATTTGCCTTTTGTGTCCTTCGCCAGTAAATTGGAGATGGAAGAGGAGAGTAAAGCAATTATCACTCGCGATATTGAAGGAGGAACAGAAGTCATAGAAGTGGCTCCTCCGTTTTGTATTAGTTCAGCCAAGGGCCTGGCAGAGCAGAAAATTCCCAATATGCGCGGCATCATGATGGCAAAGAGAAAACCCCTGGATGTAGTGGAGCCCGATGAGGTGTCTGCACCACTCGAGGTGAAAGAATTTAGCTTGCCCCCGGAAAAAGGAGAAGTTACTCTGATTGATCCGGAGGATATGGATGAATTAGTTCGACTTCTTCACGAAGAGGCGAAGGTTATATAATCAAAAAAAAGATAAATAATATGTCAGTTATAGTATATGCAGAGTCCCATGACGGGACTTTTAATAAAAAAGCCTTTGAGGTGGTTACTTATGCGAGAAAGACCGCAGATTTATTGGATACGGATTGTATCGCGCTATGTCACGGAGCAGATTCACCCGAACAATTGGGCATATATGGTGCACAGAAGGTCGTAACCCTCGAGTCGGATGCATTGGAGCAATTTGATGCGAAAACCTACACCGCGGCGATCGCAAAAGCAGTTGAGCAGCTGGGGGGGGACACCGTTATTTTGCAACACAGCGCCAATGGGAAATCCATTATCGGTGGTTTGGCTGCAAAATTGAATTGTGGCAGTGTTTCAGCGGTGAATCAATTGCCCACGAATGACAGCGGATTTGAGGTAGTAAAACCCGTTTTTTCAGGTAAGGCCTTTGCAAAATATTCTATTTCCTCAGATCAACGCGTTCTGAGCTTAATGGGAAACAGCATTCCACCGGAGGAGATGGGAAGTGAAGATGTAGACGTAGAGAGTCTGAGTTTGGATCTGGATGCACCCAAAACTAAAGTGGTGAAGGTGGACAAAGTGAAAGGAGAAATCCCACTTCCAGAGGCAGAGATCGTTGTTTCTGCAGGCCGAGGGATGAAAGGTCCTGATAACTGGGATATAATTGAGGAGTTGGCTGATGAATTGGGAGCCACCACAGCTTGCAGTCGCCCGGTGGCTGATTCAGGTTGGAGACCCCATCACGAACACGTGGGACAGACGGGTATTGCCATCAGTCCCAGTTTGTATTTAGCCATAGGTATCTCAGGTGCAATTCAGCATCTGGCTGGGGTAAATAATTCAGACACTATTGTTGTGATCAACAAAGATCCCGAGGCACCTTTCTTTAAGGCCGCTGATTATGGCGTAGTGGCAGATTTATTTGATGTTGTACCGCGATTAACTGAAGCAATAAAACGCTTTAAAGCTTCGTAATAATAACGAGAGGGTTGGAGGTGTGCCAATGTGCACCTCCACATTGTCTTCAATTACTTTTTTTTCGAATCGATCGATATTTTTCAAAATTGAGTATGGACAAATTAGAACTGGAAATAGTAGCATTATCGCACAGTGTGACGCAGTCTCATAATTATGCTGTGGTATTGGGCGAGAAAGGCGGAGCGCGCCGACTTCCAATTGTCATTGGCGGTTTTGAAGCTCAAGCCATTGCTGTTGCTATGGAAGATATGAATCCCTCTCGTCCATTGACTCATGATTTATTTAAGAATGCTTTGGAAACCTTTGAGGTTGATCTGCAAGAGGTCGTGATCAATAATTTACTCGATGGTATTTTCTTTGCCCGATTGATTTGTAATGTGGACGGAAAGATTGTCGAGATTGACTCCCGGACTTCAGATGCAATCGCTATGGCCGTTCGTTTCAAGTGTCCGATTTACACTTATGAAGAGGTCTTAAAGGAGGCGGGAGTTACGCTAAGCGATGAGGGGACTTCCGGTAAGGAATCCTCCTCCGGTTCCACATCGGTCAAAGCAACAGATAGTTTAGAGTCCTTATCACTTAGTGGTTTGGAAGAACTATTGGATAAAATGCTGACTGAAGAGAATTATGAAAAGGCTGCAGATATCCGAGATGAAATGAATCGGCGGAAAGGCGAGGGTGGAGAGAACTAGTTTTTGTCACTACTGTTTTTAAATCGACTCTATTGCCCGACAAGTTTGCTGAACCTCATCCATACTGACGTCTAAATGTGTCACAAAGCGGATAGTTTGTGGTCCAAAAGCTACGCATTGAATGCCGGCGGATTCCATTTTATTTACCCAATCTTCAGCATCCATATAATCTTCCTCCAAATCAAAAATAATAATATTCGTCTGTCCGGGCCGAAGGGACTTTACGCCCGATTTATCTGCGAGTGCTGAGCGCAATATTTCCGCTTTTTGGTGATCTTGAACTAATCGATCTCTGTGATGATCCAGGGCGTAGATTCCCGCAGCGGCAAGATAACCCGCTTGTCGCATTCCCCCACCGAGCGCTTTTCTTATCCTGCGAGCTTGTCGAATGACATCGCGATCTCCTAACAAAAGTGATCCGACAGGGGCACCCAGTCCCTTAGAAAGGCAAATGGATATGGTGTCAAAATACTTGCCGTAGTCTTCCGGCCGATCACCACTGACAGCCAGAGCATTAAATAATCGGGCACCATCTAAATGAGTTTTCAGGCCTTCTTGTCTGCACAGCGATGAAATAGATTCAATATGCTCTAAAGTGTAGTGGGTTCCCCCGGCTTTGTTGCAGGTGTTTTCAATCACGACTAAACTCGTTCGGGGCAACCAATCAAAAGTAGGGCGTATCGCTTGTTTTACCTGATGTGCTGTAAAAATCCCATTCTCCCCCTCGAGTAGTTGAATGGATACACCGGAGTGCATAGCCCAGGCTCCAGCCTCGTAATTGTAAATGTGAGCTGTTTTGTCACATAGCACTTCATCCAGGGGTTGGGTGTGGAGATGGGTCGCAATTTGATTGGTCATTGTTCCGGAAGGACAAAAGAGCCCTGCCTCCATGCCCAAAATTTTTGCCGCTTTGTCTTCTAATCGATTGATGCTGGGGTCCTGATGAAAAACATCATCCCCCACATCGGCGGAAAACATCGCCTCTAACATACTTTTTGTTGGACGGGTCACCGTATCGCTCATTAAATTGATCATTCGAATCATTATTTTGTAGTCGAAAGATAAATATTTTAGTTGGGACATTGGAATGCGCGGTTGTCCTAATGCGGAAAGCAGCATGCATATGGGCAATGAATTGAGTGTAGCAAGTTTGGTAAAATTGAACATGAGGATGCTTACATTTGCAAAAAAAAGATGAAGACTTTTCGCTGGATTCTTTTTGGGCTGATACTTGTACTTTTCGTCATTGCCACGATCGATCTTGCCTATGCAATCAGTAGCTACTCCGGTGGGACATCGCTACACAGTCAGCTGAAGAGTTTTTCCTGGACAGAAAACCTGCTCTTTGAGTTGGGCCGCAATAAGGGCTATAATGGGATGGATAATTCTCTCACTCTGCATCACTGGTGGCGCTTTTTATTGCTTTCCGGTATAGCGATGTCGGTTCTGCATGTGATGTGGTTATTGAATATGCGCGTTCATCAGGCGCGTCAGCTGGCAGGATTGGCCTTTTTATTGGTGGGTTTGGGTGCCTTTCACAGTTATGGTCTGGGAATATATCCTTTTGACACAAGTTATCCTCAATTTTATACCTTTTGGGAGCGGATGGCAGCCGCCTATGGCTTTGGTGCCGTATTTACCGGCTTTGCTATGTATGCTGAGCCGGACTGCAGTGGCAAGCACGCCATTGCCTGGTGGGTCGCGGGAGCATTGGGTTTGATACAAGTCGCCGCATTGAAATGGGGACCTGCCTTTTGGAGCTCGGCGAATCTCTTACTCTTTCATGCTATTTTCGAGAAGTTGATCGTTGTGGCTTATGTATTTGTTTGGATCATGCATTTGAACTTGAGATACAGCAAATTGAAAGGAAACGGAGGGAAAGTAGAATCCTAGAGGCCCATCTGCGTCTCGTCTCCGTAAAACTATAGAAGTAGGAGACATCTAATCGAAAATTGACTATTAGATTTAATATCTTTGCCATTATGAAGATGAATAACATTAGGAATTTTTGTGTAATCGCTCATATTGATCACGGGAAGAGCACCTTATCCGATCGATTATTAGAGTTTACAAAGACCATCACTGAGCGCCAAATGAAAGATCAGGCACTAGATGATATGGACCTGGAGAGAGAGCGTGGGATTACCATTAAGAGCCATGCGATCCAATTGGATTACAAGCATGACGACGGAGAAATATATACTTTTAATCTAATCGACACGCCGGGTCACGTGGACTTTTCCTACGAAGTATCTCGATCCATCAAGGCTTGTGAAGGCGCTTTATTGCTCGTAGATGCTGCACAGGGGATTCAGGCCCAAACGATAAGTAACTTATATCTGGCGCTGGAGCACGATTTGGAAATCATACCCATCCTCAATAAGGTCGATATGGAAAGTGCTCTGATCGAAGAGGTGTCTGATCAGATCGTTGATTTATTGGGCTGTGAGGAGGAGGAAATCATTCACGCATCGGGGAAAACAGGTCTGGGAGTTGAAGAGATAATGAAAGCTATAGTAGATCGCATCCCTCATCCCGTAGGTAATGCCGACGAACCGCTACAAGCCTTGATTTTCGACTCAGTGTTTAACCCCTATCGCGGTGTGGTGGCGTATTTTAGAATCTTTAACGGCACGATGAAAAAGAATCAATTGATTCGGTTTTTTCATGCTAAAAATGAATATGAAGCCAGTGAGGTTGGAATTTTGAAAATGGGACAGGTACCTGTTAAAAGCATCTCTGCCGGGAATGTGGGTTATGTGATAACAGGGATCAAGGAATCAAAAGAAATTAAAGTAGGTGATACCATTACTGGGGTAGAGAATCCTTGCAAAACGGCCATTAAGGGATACGAAGAGGTGAAACCCATGGTGTATGCCGGGGTATTTCCCATCGAGAATGAAGATTTTGAGGATTTGAGAGATAGCCTGGAAAAATTGCAATTGAACGATGCTTCCTTAGTCTATGAACCCGAGACCTCGACGGCTTTGGGCTTTGGTTTTCGCTGTGGATTTTTAGGAATGTTGCATTTGGAGATCATTCAGGAGCGCTTGAGTCGGGAGTTTGGTCAGGAAGTGATTACTACTGTACCCAACGTGAGTTATTATGCCAAAACGACGAAAGGGAAGGAGTTTGTAGTCAATACACCTTCGGATCTGCCGGAGCCGACCATGCTGGAATACGTAAAGGAACCGTACATCGATGCTCAGATTATCACCAAGCCGGAGTATATTGGTTCGATTATGACTTTGTGTATTGACAAACGTGGAGAACTGACTAAACAGGTGTACTTGACTCAGGAGCGAGTAGAGTTGTCTTTCCAATTGCCTTTAGCGGAAATCGTTTTCGACTTTTACGACCGCTTGAAATCCATTTCCAGGGGATATGCTTCTTTTGACTACCAGCCGGTGGATTACAGAAAGTCTGATCTCGTCAAACTGGATATTTTGCTCAATGGTGAGCCGGTGGATGCTTTGAGCGCATTGGTGCATCGCCAAAAGGCAGAGGAGTTGGGTCGCAGGATTTGCAAGCGCTTAAAGGAGCTGTTGCCGCGTCAGCAGTTTAAGATTGCCATTCAGGCTTCGATTGGAGCGAAAGTCATAGCCAGAGAAACGATCTCTGCCTTGAGAAAGGACGTGACAGCAAAATGTTATGGTGGAGACATTTCGAGAAAGCGAAAATTGCTCGAAAAGCAAAAAGAAGGGAAGAAGAAAATGCGCCAGATCGGCTCTGTTGAAGTTCCACAGAAGGCATTTTTACAGGTACTTAAACTGGATGATTAAAGAGGAGAAAGGCCTATTCTCCTAAGAATGCAAGCATTTTTCGTCTCTAGGGCCGAAGGAAATTCAAGCCTTCGTTCAAAAAGGTTATATAAAAATGATAGAAGATCTACTCTATTAGTGCAGTCCTCAACTGACTGCACCCTGATTTACAGGAGGGAATGATGGGTAGGAACAGAAGCGTTGTTGTTGAGAAGGAACGGTTAATGTGTTGGTTGGTCGATTATTATAATGTATAGGAATTAATGGTCCAAGGAGTTCTTACTCTATGGTATATAGAGAATAGAAGAATACTCACCGCAAAGTCGCAAATTCTGGATGACGCACTAGCGTTAAGACGCAGAGAAATGGAGTTTAGGAGGGAATGATGGATAGGAACAGAAGCGGTGTTGTTGAGAGGGAACGGTTAAGGTTTTGGTTGGTAGATTATTGGAATG
>JAWLFI010000155.1:0-6003 GCA_041685645.1 Saprospiraceae bacterium
CTGAGCGTTAAGAAGGAAGAAGCAGATAAAAAAAGACATCCCACCATAGAAGATTACGTAGTGATTTATGCAGGCGCTACCATATTGGGAGGCGATACCGTAATTGGCGAGCATAGTACAATTGGGGGAAATACCTTTTTGACGAAAAGCGTTGCGTCGAATACAGTTGTCTATCACACGCCTACTAACCGAGAAAAGAAACAAGGATGGAATTGAAATATGCCATTGGAAATACCCCGCTGATAGAACTCAGGAAAGCTTCTCCTTCTCCTCATGTCAAGATATATGGCAAATTAGAGGGGAACAATCCGGCGGGTAGCGTAAAGGATAGACCGGCACTCAATATGATTGAACAAGCTATTCAATCGGGCCAGGTGAAGCCGGGCGATACAATGATTGAGGCCACTAGCGGAAATACGGGAATCGCACTTGCTATGTGTGCTCGGTTATTCGATGTCAATATGGTTTTGGTGATGCCGGAAAGTGCAACAGAGGAGCGGAAAAAATCTATGAGAGCTTATGGTGCGGAACTCATCTTAACTCCCGGAGAAAAAACTATTGAATTCTCTCGAGAGTACGCCGCTCAATTGGCCGAGGAGAAGGGATATTTTCAATTGAATCAATTCGATAATGAAAACAATTGGAAAGCGCATTATGGTTCAACTGGTCCTGAGATTTGGAAAGATACTCAGGGGAGCATAACACATTTCGTATCAGCGATGGGAACAACGGGAACCATTATGGGGGTTTCAAAGTATCTCAAAGAGCACAATAAACAGGTGCAAATTATTGGTGCTCAGCCGGAAGAGGGCGCTAAAATTCCGGGCATTCGGCGCTGGAGTCCGGAGCTCCTGCCGGCCATTTTCGATGCGAAGCGGGTGGATCAGGAACGATCAGTTTCAGAAGAAGATGCGCGCAAAGGAGCCCTGCGTTTAGCAAGAGAAGAAGGCATCATGAGCGGAATGAGCGCCGGTGGAGCCTATCATATTGCTTGTCAGTTAGCCCGTGAAATTGATGAAGGCGTTATTGTATTCATCGTGTGTGATCGGGGCGATAGATATTTGTCAACTGATTTATATCTCTGATTGATTATTTTTCTACATGGAGAACATAGTTTAATTTTCTCCAATTACTACTTTAATATGGTAGCTCCATATGCCTCTTGACTTTGGAGAATAGCACAGATGTTTCTTTTGATAAGATCAGTAGACTGAGAGTTCTATGTACTATTTCTGGATTCTTTATTTACTCAGTGCGAATTGAAAGCCTGGTATAATTTTTTTTGCAAAATCTAAGGATCTGAACGGACAAGATTTTGAGTAAAATCAGGGTCTAATGTTCCATTTCAATTTGGGGGCTATTAGCAATCGACTTTGATCCTATTTTGTACACCGCACTGAAGTTAATGAGATAATCCGCAAAAGCGGCATCTCCATGTCTATATACTCCTGTAGCTAAAGTCCTTTGCTTATCCTGCACACTCTGAGTCCTGTTTCGATAAATTGAAATTGGGACATTTAGAGTAAAGGATGCATTTTTAACGGTATAATTAATACCGGGTTCAGCAGATATGACGTATCCGGGACGGCGATAAGCATCATTTCCTCCAATTGCATCATACACAGGGATCCCCTCCAGTCTGCCACCTAAGTAAAAATTGAGCCCCGGTATTTTTGAAAGATAAAATGCACCAACTCTTGCAGCGAATTGATCTGGACAAGCAAATTCTGAGGAACCGAATCGCGTTAGAACTCCATTGGATTCTCTATAATTAAACAAATACAGTCCATATATATTGATGAGAATGGATTCGCTGATCGCATGAAATCCTTGCATTTCAAGGGTGGGAGCCCAGCCTCCATCTCCGGGTTGAATAGATTGGTCTACAACAGTTACTAAAGTTTGGTCTCTATCTGGACCTTGATTATAAAACTTATCTGTATAACTATAATTCCCCGTGGGCATTTTTAAGCCCAGACCCAAAGAATAGTTGAAACTGAACTTCGAGGGGTCAAACAACCAGTAGTTTAATCCCAGGCGGACATCTCCAAGGCCTTGCGAGGAAGTAGTGTGTCGTTCACCTAGACCGCTGGGTGGATTCCCACCATGTTCATACATTGATGAACGGCTGTGATATACAAATGGAATAATGGCATTCGCAAACCAACGGTTGGATAAGCCATAGGTTATGCTAAAGTCAAGAAAGTGCGAATTATTGATGACCTCTGTACCCTCGTCCAGGCGGTACTCTTCTTCTTCTGCTCCTCGAAAATGTCGGAATGATTTGAAATAGCGATAATCAGTACCAATAAATGATTCTCCTTTTTTGAGCATCAATCCCGCTCCAATGTTTCCATTACATGAACTCATGCCTCGGATGGCAACACAACCCTGTCCAAATCCGTAAGTTCCAGTAAGCAAAACAACCAAAATAAATAAGGAGTTTGTAAAAATCTTTCCCATTTTATAAGCATTTGTTTGATTTCAAAGGTATATAAATTCTTCAGTATCGTCAAAAATTTGTCATGAAATATGCTACTCACATTTTTTACTTGAAAATTAGCTTATACCTTCTCATATTTTTGAAGAATCATTACCACTATGTTTTTTTATTCTATATGACTTGTGGATGCCTTTAGGGTACCTCCGGAAGCTGTTTATTGATGCCAAGGTGAAAAAATATGTGCGTAATCAAGGCGAGACGATGGAGCCTAGTGGTTCGGCTTCGCTTGGTTCGACTCCGCTCACCACGACGCACCACGGCGCCATTGCTAAGTGACTGAGGATAAACGATGATTTCGTGTATATTTTACATCTATGCCATTATAAAAAAATGGCTGTTCGCGCAAAAGGATAGTTTCCGGAGGTACCCTTTAAGTAATTACCTCTTATTATTTTTTATATTTGAAGGTAAATATTCACAGTAGATTATGAATACAAGTATTTTGGTTTTGAGCATAGGACTGGGCGTCCTGTTATTGATTATCATTTTCATGTATAATCACTTAGTCTCCCTAAAAAATAAAGCCCATAATGCGTTGAGCAACATTGATGTTCAGCTTAAAAAGCGGTATGATTTGATTCCCCAATTGGTAGATGCTGTAAAGGGGTATATGGAGCACGAAGAAGAGGTGTTGAAAAAAATCACAGCTCTCCGGTCGCGAGCGGCAAATAATAACTTGTCAGATGACCAAAAGGTGGATATCAACAATCAAATATCCCGGGCCCTGGGGCAGGTCATGGTTACGGTGGAGTCCTATCCCGACTTAAAAGCCAGCGATAATTTTATGCACCTCCAGCGATCACTCACTGAGGTGGAAGAGCAGCTTTCGGCCTCCAGAAGATCTTTTAATATGGCGGTAACTCTACTCAATACATCGATAGAAAAATTTCCATCAAATATCATTGCAAATATCTTTGGTTTTAAGAAGCAGCAGCTCTTCGAAGCAACAGGGACGGAGCGCCACTCCGTTTCTCTAGATATGTAGACTCATGAATAATTTAACGGAAAGGAATGAAACAAAGGACAGAGTTTGATCAGTTTTACCGAGAAACGCTAAAACCGCAGCTAAAGGCTCTGGATCAGGTGCGAAAGGCCAGGATTAAGATTATAGGAAAAATATTTTTGGGCGCTTTTGGCCCCTTTATTCTTGCCTACTTATTATTGCGTTGGGGGATCCTGCCCGGTAGTTTTTCTGTTATTCTGATTATCCTGGCTTTTGTTACAGCCTTGTATTTTGGTTATAAGTACTTTAGGGAATGGAATAGTGAAAATTACACTGAATCTTTCAAAAAGAAAGTGATTGCTCCTATCGTCCACTTCATTTCCGAAGATTTGAGCTATTATCCCAAAAGGAAAATCCCCAAAAGTGATTATGTGAAAAGTCGCTTATTTTTAAAGAAGACCGATAGGTATTCCGGTGAAGACTTCGTCGAAGGGAAAATCGATAAAACGGTATTCCACTTTTCCGAGTTGCACTCTCAATACAAGTCAGAGAACAGCAAAGGAGAAACGACCTGGCATACCATCTTTAGGGGCTTGTTTTTTGTCGCTGATTTCAATAAGGAATTCGAGGGTAGCACTGTTTTGTTGCCCAACAACATCGGCGGCGGCTTTTCCTTCTTCAAAAAACTTTGGGGTTCTAATCGCAAAGAAAAATTAGTTGAATTGGCTGATCCGAAGTTTATGGACAACTTTACTTGTTATTCTACGGATGATATTGAAGCTCGATATATATTATCTCCGGCCCTGATGGAGCGGTTGAATAACTTTCACGAAAAATACCCAAAAAACAGGGTTTGTCTTAGCTTTGTAGATGGACAGGTGTTTGTAGCGATTACCTACCATAAAAATCTGTTTGAACCCACCTTTTTTACATCCGTGGTGAATAAGAAGAGAATAGAAAGCTACTTCGATGATATTAAACTCACTGTAGAGATTGTGGAGGATCTCAATTTGAATACTCGAATCTGGACAAAGACCTAGCAATCAATGATTTCATTTCACTCAAAACTTCACTATTCAAATCAAAACAATAAAATTATGAGAATTTTAATTTTCCTACTGGCGCTTTCCTGCACAGCGGGTATTAGCGCTCAATCGCATTGGGCTTTTGAAGTATATGACTCAGTAAAAGAAAAGCGAATCACCGATCGATTTTCTAAGCATGAGCTCATTGAACAAATAGTAGGGGAAATGAAAGAGGTGAATGGCGTGGAAGTAAAAAAGCTCGGGCACTCCCTTGAGAAACGGGATATCTACTGTCTGAAATGGGGGCAGGGGCCTAAGAAAGTTTTAATGTGGTCACAAATGCATGGCGATGAACCCACTGCGACTATGGCTCTGATGGACTTTTTTCAATTTTTAAAAGCTGACGGCTTATCTACCGAGTACAAAGATAAAATTCAATCTGAGCTCACCATATACATGGTCCCCATGCTCAATCCAGATGGTGCTGAGCGCTATGAACGCCGCACTGCAGCCGGTGTAGATCTCAATCGGGATGCTCTCCGTTTACAACACCCGGAAGCTACTATTCTTAAGCATTTGGTGGATTCTTTGCAACCTGATTTTGGATTCAACCTACACGATCAGTCGGTGTATTACTCCGCCGGAGAAAGTAATCGTCCGGCCACTTTTTCCTTTTTGGCCCCGGCTTTTAATGAGTCAAAAGACATCAATGGCGATCGCACTCAGGCCATGCAACTCATAGGGAGTATGAACGCTATTCTCCAGGAGTGGATTCCCGGACAAGTGGGTAGATATGACGACACTTTTGAGCCGCGCGCCTTTGGTGATAACATCACTAAATGGGGAGCGGCCACCGTATTGATTGAGTGTGGAGGACTGAGTGGTGATCCTGAAAAACAAAAGATTCGAAAAATGCATTTTGGCTTGTTTTTGCATGCCTTTGAGTGCATTGCGGATAGATGTTACAGCGATTACGGTTTGATGGACTATAATTCCATTCCACCCAATCAGGGCGGCATGCATGATCTCTTATTGAAAGAGGTGAGCTGGTCTTCCTTTGGTCGGAATCTATTGCTAGATATCGCTTTCAAAAGGCAGGAATACATCGCGAGTAATGCCAAATCCGCCGGCTATGTCGGGCGGATTACAGATTTGGGAGATTTGTCAACAGCCAGGGCTTATGACAGCTATCATTTGGATGGCTATGAAGTCGCAGCTCCAAAGGAATGGCCGAAGAAGTCCACAGCGAGTAATAGTATTTGGAAGCAGGAAGAATATCGCCGGGCATTGCGCGAAGGCTTTGGGTTATTTCCAGCAAATAAGAGTAGAATTTCGTCGACGAAACAGGAGAGTCCGATTCGTTGGATTACTCAGGGAGAAAATTATGACTGGCAGCCCTCTTATTTAGGGAACCCGACCTTTTTTCTGAGGGAAATGTCTTCCGGCGAATTGCACTACCTGGTCAATAATGGTCAAATCTACGATTTGCGGGAATTGTAGGCTTAAAGGGAGCTTTGTGGATAAATCCCAGA
>JAWLFI010000016.1:0-24275 GCA_041685645.1 Saprospiraceae bacterium
GGTTGCTGAGTATTTTTAAGTTGAACCCCGTCCGGGGTTCTATTATAATTTGGATTGTCCACCCCGGGCTGTCGCCCAGGGCTAATGATGTTGAACCCCATTCGGGGTTCTAATCAGTTATTGTCTGCTATCCTGTTTGTGAGTAACATAAACAGTCGTAAGTTGACGCGTATGACATTCGGGATTCGGCCAGCTGTGAGCCTTACCCTATATTCGATTCTTGAAAGAAAACTATTTCGTGTCAGCCCAGATCAACAAGGTGAAATGCTAGTCTTCGCCACGTCCCCACAAAGCTTCTTCAAAGCCTTAAATAGTGATGTCGAGGTTCTCAAATTCACTGTCCATTGTCAAGACACCCAAATTTGGGACTCTGCCTTTTTCGATTTCGAGGGTAAACGATTACATATTAGTCACTTGTCCTGCGTTCTGACCTTTTACAATATCTCCACCTTTACTTTTCTTCGGAGCTTAATCGTTTCGCCATAGGCTTCGGCAGGGCGATTTAGGTTAAGATATAAATGATGTCGAAATATAAACTATGTTAATCTAATGAATTTGTGTAATCTGTGTTCTATAGCCTACCTTCTGTATGGAACGTTGATTGTGGGGTGCTTTAGCACAGATTCTGAAAATGCGTGAGGGATAGCAGCGGCAGGTAGGGCCACAGGCGCCAAGCAGCCGTAAAGCGAGGAGGCGACCGGAGGAAGCCCTACGCAGCAATACGGATGCCGGCTCATGGGGCCCTAACTACGAGCGGATAGCCCGACCCTCGTCCCGAGACTATGGCTCGGGGACGGGGGGCACGCCCAAAAACCAAATCTAAACCTAATCCCACCACTGCACCTTATCTGCTATGGGCTTTCGTTCGCGCGGAACCTCAGGCATGTTATGGTGTCCCAGATAAAACAAGCCGTAACAAGTCTGCCCCTCGGGTAAAGCGAGGAATTCAGGGCGGCCGATAATGGCTTTCGGACTGCTCCAGTATCCGCCCAAACCCATTGAGCAGGCCATAATCCAGAGGTTCTGCACAGATGCGCTCATGGCGGCCAACTCTTCCCACTCGGGGAGGCGCTCCTCCGGATCACGCTGCAAAATAATAGCGATTACAGCTGATGATTTGACGGCCTTCTCCTTTTTGGAATGAAATTTCCGCTCTGAAAAACCGGACTCAGCATGTTGTTCTTTGTAGGCCGCGGCCAGGAAATCTCCCAAAGCCTCCTTTTTCTCCCCCTGAAGGACGATAAAACGCCAGGGCTCGGTCATTCGGTGCGTGGGTGCCCAATTGGCGGCTTCCAGGAGCTGCCAGATCTCGCTATCACTCACGGGCTGATCGGTAAAAAACCGGGGATAAACTGATTTTCTGTTGCGAATAATTTCTTCTGCTACTGTCATTCTTACTTTTTGACATAAATATAAGGGTACCTCCGGAAACTATCCTTTTGCGCGAACAGCCATTTTTTTTTAATGGCTTAGATCTAAAACATGTGCGTAATCATCGTTTATCCACAGTCACAGGCTCCATCGTCTCGCCTTTATAACGCACATTTTTTTTCACCTTGCATCAAAAAACAGTTTCCGGAGTACCCATAAGTGAATTCCTACTCTTCATCGTAAAACAAATTCACCCTGTGCACTCCGTCTAGCTTTTTTAGCTCCCGGACCAGAAGGGAGGACCAATTGTTATTGCGGAATTTTACATAATAGGAGAGCTCCATCACATCTCCTCTGTGATCGGACATGCTTTTGGCATTGATGAGTTTGCTTTTCGAGCAGTATTTCTCGAATAAACCATGGGCCTCGTCATCCAGATGAACGTCATCCTGAATCACGAGTTGTAAGAGAAACTCTCGCTTCTTGGGATTCTCGGAGTACAGCTGGGTGAGCAAAAAGGCTGAGATGCCGACGAAGAGGGTTCCCGTGATGGAGATGATATACATCCCAGCCCCGCAGGCCAGACCGGATGCCAATGAGAAAAAGATAAACATAATGTCCTGAGTATCCTTTACCGCCGTGCGAAAGCGAATGATAGACATAGCGCCAACCAAACCGAAGGCCCGGGCGAGATTATTTCCGATCACCATGATAACCAGAGCGGTGATCATGGAGAGCATAATAATAGAAATAACGAAATTGGAGGAATAACTTACCCCCTTATAGGTCCAGCGATAAAACAAGCTGATGAGTACGCCGCAGAATAGAGCTACGGCGAGATTGACCAGAG
The DNA here is from genome assembly GCA_041685645.1 of Saprospiraceae bacterium. Classification (GTDB taxonomy): domain Bacteria; phylum Bacteroidota; class Bacteroidia; order Chitinophagales; family Saprospiraceae; genus JAWLFI01. The sequence goes on from JAWLFI010000016.1 coordinate 2,222, forward strand.
CCTCAAATGGGGTGAGTTTGAAAATAAATAAGGACTCTAGTTCTTGCTCCATCTGCTATTGGTTGTACGTTAATGAATGACAAAGTACGCCCTCAACATATTTGGAGAGTGCCTCATTCCTGAGTGAAAAGTGATGAACTATAGCCTTAGCCCAGGATGGCATGGGACTTTCAAAATATTTAATTTCCAGAATAAAGTGATCGGGCCACGGCAGTTCAAACCTGGCATTGGAAAACATACCCGTTAATTGGGGAAAGAGCTGTGTTCTAATATTCTTATCAAAAGTGATGCGCACGCCCTGATCCATCTTTCCCTGATAAGGCTCTCTGTCATAGACGACGAGATTCATGGGCTTCATATTATATCTGTGCAAATTATAGAAAAAGCGGTTCAAATCCCCTTCTTGTTTCTCCTCTTTGTCCGACAGCTGATGGAGGGGCAGTTGACCATTCATGAGTTGTAACATCTGAGGAAAAGGGGTATGGGTCCGGTTTTTGCATATGCGGTTAGAGATTTTTCTCTTAATTTCAAAAAAAGCTACATTATTCTCTGGCGACTCATTATAGGTTCTGATTCGAAGCTTTTTCCGATCTCGAAAGCCCTCTATTTTTTCGTGAATGGACTCTCTCAAAAAGGAATCATAATAAACACTGCGGACAGTATATTCTGGATGGCTTCCCGGTCGGACTGCATAGGAATCCGGCACGACAAAAGGCAATACTGCCTGCCGCAGTTCCGGTAGCAGGCTATTGTGCACTAAATATTTTCTCTCATACCGCAGTTTCATGGCGATTTTTAGTTTGTCGGTCTGGTAAAATGCTCCCAAAAGAAGCTGGCCCAACTCAGTTCATCCCCCCGGCACTCTATTTCAATGAGTTCTCCCATATGAGTTTTCTGCAGGGTTTGAGACAGGTCAAATGTGAAAAACACTACGGGTTTTCCGTTGATCAACTGACTGGTCGTGTTAAATTCGTCGATCACGCCGATTTTCTGCCAGCCCATGCTACTCGTGGATTGATAAACGCCCGATTCAGGACTTTGAAAAAACATTTTATCGCGTAGCATCAATGGAGCGACTCCAATGATGTGAGTGGTATCAGAAATGGTCAAAACCGCATCAGTAGTGGCGTAATCTCGATTCATGTGCACGCGGCCGCCCATGGGGGCGCAGATCTGCAAGAGCGAAGTCGCCTCCTCTAATTGATTCAATCGCTGACGTGCCGCTGCGATTTGACTCTCGACCAGTAAAATTTGCTCGGGTTTATCACCGGCCTTTAGTGACTCTAATCGCGCTTTTGCTACTTCCCTGGCGATCCGCTTGAGTTTGAGTTCGTTTTCGTCAATTTCAAATTGTTGGACAGAAATTACGGAATCCTGCATTAACAGACGCGAACGGGCCATCAATTTTTCCTGTGTCATTAAGTCTTGCTCCGCTAAGAGTAATTCGCGTTCTGCGCGCTCGATGTCTTCCGGTTTCTGTCCTGCCAGATGGTATTCCAGGCGAGATTCCAGCACTTCGAGTTCTCCTCTCAATGCCACCAGAGCTTGCCGCTGTTGATTGGAAAATACCTCTCCGATAGTGTCTCCTTTTTCTACCTTCTTCTGATCGTAAACCGACGCATCCAATTCAAAAACCATGACATCCCCCCGGTTGAGTTCTATGACTTTTAGGGATTGAACTGAGCCCGTTCTGTTGTTAGTCACCACAGAAGCCAGAGTGTTTTCAGAAGAACGCTCCAGCCTCCATTCTTTGGCCGGCTTCAGTTTCGCCCTGGTTTGGGTAGTGTACTGTACCTGTGGGTTCCACAGGTAAACAAGCACTGCAGCTAATACCACTGCAATGCTTAGGGAAAGTGTATATGTTTTTCGCGTTCTAATGATAGAATTATTATCTGAACTAGAGCCCAAAGGCCGGATCAATATTACCACAATGTTAACTATATATTACGAATTACTCAAAGAATCGCTCCGGAGGTTGGTAAGAAATAGAATGATTTCAGACTATGCCCCGGGGCTCTGCATCCCGGGCGGGGGAATTATCGCTCCTGGCAGCAGCTAAGGTAAATACTCAGCCATAACCCTCTTTTAATAATTATTTTACAGCAGGTTACCTTTACTCGACCCTGAGGACCGAAGCTTTCGCGATTGATTTGGCATCCTGATTTCAGCAATATTAGGAAAAGAATAAATTGCCCCAAAGATCCTTCAATGCCTGTCCAACATCAGTTGTTATCTTCTTTAAAATTAGTGTCATTGGATCTATGGATTACTTCCCTTGTTCATCCTGACTTTAAAGGATTTAGAGCGCTTCGCAGTAAATCATTCCATTATTATGAGCGATAAATTTTTTCCATGAAATAAATCATTTCACTATTTCCCGTGGAAAAATTCTTCTTCTGACGGCAAGATGTGAAGAGACTCCACTCCGCGTTTCCTTTCTAATACAAAAGGCTTGTGCACTCTTCTCGAGCTAAGTTTGACAGCTATGAAATATTTTTTTAGTTTTGCCTAAACTTTTGCATCATGGGGCTCACATCCACGGAAGAAAACTACCTAAAAGCCATCTTTAAAATCCAGGAGCGGAATGGTCAGGCGGCCACCAATGAAATAGCCGCAGAGTTGCAGACCAGTGCCGCATCTGTTTCCGACATGATCAAAAAGCTATCTCAGAAAGACTTGCTGCATTACGAAAAGTATAAGGGCAGTCAGTTATCGGAGCAGGGCAGACGATTTGCCACCTCTCTCATTCGCAAGCACAGACTTTGGGAGTCCTTTCTCGTTGAAAAGCTCAATTTCAATTGGGATGAAATTCACGTCATAGCAGAGGAATTAGAGCACATCAAATCGCCCAAGCTCATCCGCCAGTTGGATGCCTTTTTGGGATTCCCGAAATACGATCCCCACGGAGATCCCATTCCTACTGAAGAGGGGCACTTCCACCAAAGAAAGCAAATCCAACTTTCCAGGATGAAGCCATCCGAAATAGGCGCTATCGTGGGAGTGAAAGAACACAGCACGACCTTTTTGCAATTCCTCGATCAACAGGGCCTCGTGCTGGGAGCCCGGGTACAATTTAATAAGCAATTTGACTTTGATGAGTCTGTTGAAGTGGTCATCAATGATACGGATAGGAAAACGCTGAGTAAAAAAGTGAGTGAGAATATATATGTGCAACTCAATTAAATTTCATTTCCTGCTAGCCGCAGCACTTCTTTTCTCCCTCTCCTTAGAGGGACAGCATGTGCTGGCGACCACCTCTGTCCTTCAGGATATCGCTCAAAATATTGCGCCCTCTTCCTGCACCGTTCAAACGATTGTACCCCGGGGGATGGACCCCCACATTTACGAGCCCACCCCATCCGATGTAGAATTGGTGAATCAATCAGATCTCATCCTCATGAATGGTCTGCGATTAGAAGTCTGGATCGATAAACTCATTGACCACTCCGGCCAGCACGGCAAAAAGATTATCGTGAGTCAGGGCATTGATCCCATAGAGAATGAGTCTTACGAAAATGCTCCCGATCCACATGCCTGGATGGATTTGCAATTGGGTAAAATTTATGCTGAAAACACAAAACAAGCTCTGGTAAAGCTCATGCCGAAACAACGGGAAGAAATAGAACGCCGCTATCGGGAGTATATTAAAAAAATGGATAGCCTGCATCAGTGGGCGCGCGCCTCCATCCTCGACATCCCCGAAGAAAACCGAGTGTTGATCACCTCGCACGATGCCTTTCAATATTTTGGGAAAGCGTACGGTTTAGAGCTACATTCTGTTTTGGGATTATCAACAGATGCCGATGTCCAAACCGGAGATGTCCTGAAAATATCACAGATCCTTCAAGCTCGATCCGTACCGGCCATTTTCGTCGAGAGCACCATCAATCCGAAACTTCTACAGCAAATCGCCCGAGATCATCAAGTGTCTATCGGAGGGGAACTCTTTGCCGATGCCCTGAGCAGTTCTGAAGGGCCCGCACCCAGCTACCTCTCTCTATTTCGCCATAATATTTCAACCATAAAAGATGGCTTAACAGCCGACGCAAGCTCTACTTCTGCATCCACGACCGACGCGGTAAAATGGTTGAGCTATGGCTTGATATTTGTGATTATGACCACTTTATTTTTCACCTCATATCGAAAATTATCATGACAACAGTGCCATCCGCCATTCAGATTTCCGGATTATCCGTTTCGTATGATAATAAAAGAGCCCTTGTCAACATACATTTGGAATTGCAAGCCGGCAAAATCCACGGAATTATTGGACCCAACGGAGCCGGAAAGTCAAGCCTGATCAAGTCGATTTTAAAAATTCTGCCTTATGAGCACGGTCAAATAAAAGTATTTCAGCAAGACATAGATGAAGTTCGAAAAAGAGTCGCCTACGTTCCGCAAAGAGAGGAGGTCGATGCCTCCTTTCCCGCAAGCATTTTCGACCTGGCACTCATTGGTCGCTATCCCCACAAAAAGATTTTTCAGGGAATGAACCCTGAGGATAAAAGAATTGCGGATCACGCCATTGAGCGGCTGGGACTTTCCGCTTTGAAGGGGCGACAAATCGGCAGCCTGTCGGGAGGACAGTTTCAACGGGGGTTAATTGCCCGCGCCCTCAGCCAGGAGGCCGATCTCTTTCTATTAGATGAGCCCTTTGTGGGGGTTGATGCTACAACCGAAAGTAAAATCATACAAATCCTCAAAGAAGAGGCTGAAAAGGGCAAAACCGTCTTGATCATTCACCACGACTTGTCGACCGTTCAGAACTACTTTGATGAAGTCATATTGGTCAATCAGCATTTAATTGGGCAAGGGCCGGTGAGTAAAGTATTTACAGAAGAGAACCTGGCGCGCTGTTATGGCGCTCAACTGCCCATCCTACACAAGTCGGCGGAGAGAAAATAGAGTGCACTTATTGCACTATGATAAGAGGTTCCGGTGCACCATCGCCCGCCCTAACCCAATACATGCCAGGCGTAAAAGAAGATACATTGACTCGATGTTGTGAACTATTGAGTGGTCCTTCGGACACGACCTGCCCCTGACTATTGAATATCGCATAGGTCGATGGATGCCTTTGACTGCCCTTTGTTCGAATATGGAACTCATGGTGTGCAGGATTGGGATATAGTTGCACTGCTGCAGCCGGAGCAAGTGTCTGCTCAAGCTGAGTGATTCGATCGCAATATAAATCGTGAAATAGCATATCTGAAGCGAGGAAAAATGCTTCTTTAAAATTGACGTAGAGAAAAGGAAACCAAAAATCTACATGACCAGCTCCGGGAATCGGAGTAAAAAAATTGGGTAATCCTATGTTTTCCGCTCTTTGATGGATGAGTTCAGACCCAAATGTGGTCACTGTCCCAACAGAACTACCCCTGGCCACGGGAACAGTTTGATCTGCCAATCCATGCAGACTGACAATGGGGGGATCATTGAGATCGATAAATGAAGTGTCGAATACAGCTCCGGCGAAACTCACTACACCCTGCACCTCAGATGAATAAGACTGGTTCTCTTGGCTACCGGTATTGCCATTCAAACCACCATTATTCGATATGATCTGCTGTAAAAAGATAGGCAGAGTATCGTCTTCATCCAAAACAGCAGCGTGAATCCCGGTAAATGCTCCGGCAGAATAGCCTCCGACAACAATGAATTCGGGATCGACGCGATAGGTATTCCCTTCATCAGCCATTTGACGAAAATGACGCACAGCGGCTTTCATATCGCTGACTGCCTTCATGTTAGCATCTATGAGTTCCAGAGAGTCCGGTGACCCGAGTTCACCGGGGAATAATCTATAATCAATACTTGCTGCCACCCATCCTTTGGCAGCGTATTGACGGCACAGAGTGGGCATGATCAAATCGTCTCTGGTTCCCGAAGTAAATGCTCCGCCAAAAGCCAATATTATCACGGGACGCTGAGCCAGACTATCTTCAACAGGCTCATAGATATCCATCAGTAAATCAATTGTGTCTCCCAATACTGTAGTATTTGAAGCATAATAAACCGTACTTTCAGAAACTGAATATTCGCTATTGATTAAAAACCCTTCAGGACATTGACTCAAAAGAAGTCCTGGAGCGCAGAACAAAAAACAAAAACTTAAGGTGAGATAAATGTGTTTCATCGTTTTAGGGTTAGTGTGTGTAATTTTATTTCTAAAAATAAACAAATTATTTGGCTCCCTCCTCTTTTTATAAATTAATCCATTTCAGGTGATGAGTATTCTACGCGAAGCCTTTGTGGTGCCTTTAAAATTTTAATTTCCGTTCTTCGATTCACCTGATGCTCTTCCTCTGAGCATTCCACACCAACAACGCAATGATTTCTAATTTTAGAAGCGCCGTAGCCTTTAGCCAGAATGCGCTCTGATGAGATGCCCAAATCCACCAAAAAGTCTTTAGCCGATTCTGCTCTCCGCTGGGATAAATTGAGATTATATTGCGGCTTACCTCTACTATCCGTATGGGCTGCTAATTCTATCTCCATTTCGGGATACTCTTTCATAATCTGCGCCAGAGCGACCAACTCTCTTTCTGCCCCCGTTCGAATCGATGACTTGTCAAAATCGTAGTAAATATTCTTCAACTCAATGACGACGCCCTCCTTCATTTGGCCTATATTAGAACTCGATATTTCTGTCTCAGCAGCTTCACTTTTAGGCAACAATCGAAATAAAGCCGCCACTTTTTTCACGTCTTCATTCTGCGGATCCACCTGAAAGGTATCCGGCACGGCTCCCTCTTTATAGCCGATGATCTCATAGGCCTTGTTGTGTTGAATGCAAATTTCCTCGTTTAGAGGTAAACTATAGGGCTGAAAGGAAGACTCACCGGCGCGGCGAATATATATTTCAAAGTTTTTAATTCGTTGATTATCCGGTCCTACTGCCCGCACTTCCAGTGGTAAACACAATAACTCTTTCATTCGCAAAGTCAGGGTGCTATCCACAGTAAAGTAATTGACATTCAACTCTTTTTCTGCAAAGCCCTTTCGATAAGCAATTAAAGCGTAATCCCTTTCAGAAGGTTTTAACTCCACGGTGGCTTTTCCATTGCGATCTGTTGTGACCAATGGCCGGTCCAAAGCGGCGGCAGACTTTCGATCTACAGACAAGGTGAGCCCCGGAGCGTTGGTGCTTTCGTTAATGGAGGCTGAAAATAATTCAGGCGCTTGAATATCGCCTTGCTCATTGACGGAAAACAGCCAAATTCGAATATCGGATAACCGCATTCCCGTTTCTTCGTTGACAGTAATCAATTCCAAATTCCTGGGTTCTAATTCCTCCTGAAACAGATGGACACTGGATTGAAAGCGATAAATATCGTCCGTGCCTTCACGACTACTCGAGAAAAAGCCCTCCTTGCCATTTTCGTCGAAAATAATGCCTACCTCCGAGGCCTTAGAATTAAAAGGTCGGCCAATATTCATCGCCTCAGACCATCCCTTTTCGCTTTTAACAGAAACATAGAAGTCATCGCTGCCGAAACCTCCTTTGCGATTACTGGAGAAAAACAAATAGCGGTCTTGATACAAAAAGGGAAATGCTTCATCGGCCCTGGAATTCACTTTTGAACCCAGCGCATACGGCTTAGACCACTTTCCATCAATTTTATCCACCCCATACAAATCAAAGCCTCCGAGGCCACCGGCTCGATCGCTGGAAAAAATCATAAACTTGCCATCTGAGGATATCGTCGGGTGAAAACTACTACTCGAAGAATCATTAAAGGATAAATGTCTGGGTTCGACCCAAAAGGTATCTCCCCGGCTCATTTCGTAAATATGCATACGAGCGCCACCCCCCTCGAAATAAGCCGAGCGATCTTCTTGCTGGGTCCTCGATACATACATTCGATTTTCTCCTCGACTAAAAGCAACCGGGCCTTTGTGGTTTCTTTGATTTTCATCAATGGCAAAGGGAACGGCAGCTAAGGGCATTCCGTCTTGCGACAAAGGGGCATACTTGAGGGAGAAAAAAACTTTCCCCTCTTTATAGTCTAAAGGGTGAGCCTCTTTGGCATCCGTAAAAACGATACCACTTTTGTAATAAGAAGGTGAAAACTGCAAGCCCTGAGTATTGATTCGATCAGCGGCGGAGACAGTCAGTGCAGTATCCAGCACGGGAAGTCCGAATTTGAGCAACTCCCTTTGCGCACCGCCTTCAACGACCATGCAGCATAAAAGTATAGCCAGAGAGATTACCTTAAAAAAATCGCGGATTAACATATTTTGCCTGAGGTTCAACAGTGAAAAAACTATAGCGAACAGCTAGCTCCACGCTACCATTGGAGTACTGCCTCAATTCAGAAAGAGTAATATCGTAAGCAATGCCTATATACAATTGAGGAATAACTTTCATCCCGACAATCACATCTATAGATTCGGCCAGTGTATTGGCTGTTCCATTGTAATATCGGTAACTCAGGCCCGAAAAAAACAGATCTCGAAATCCCAACATTGCATTAATGTCGAAATCCCAGGGAGCATTTTCATTAATTCTCATAATGCCTTGAGAAGTCAGGCTGTAACTTCGGTTGATATCGAAAGTATATCCACCCATAATATTATAGTGACGGACTTCTGTTGCCTGCATCAAACCGGAATTACTCAAGTCAATATCAGTGCGTGCAATTCTTGGTACAGCCACGCCAAAGTACTTTTGTGCATCTGAATAGTACGCCCCGAAACCTATATTTGCCACCCATGAATTGCGCAATTCACTGGGGATCGCATTATCAATTGCGGTGCCCTGAGTCGCCGAAATTCTCGGATCGTTAAAGTTTTGTTGAAAAAACCGACCGGAGACGTTGACGCCGAAAGCGAGTTTCCCCTTCTCCGAAACTTTAAAGCGATAAGCATAAACACCGTTGAAAGTCAGGTGCTCCTGAATACCAATGGCTTGTCGTTCAAAATTAAAACCCAGAGCAATCTTCTCATTTTTTAACGGAGTATCGAAGGAGACAATTTGTGCCTCCGGAGCTCCCTCCAGACCAATCCATTGATTTCGATAGAGAGCCGTTGCGGTCGGACTTCCCAATGAACCGGCATAGGCCGGATTAAAACTGAGCTTATTGTACATGTATTGGGTGTAGATTTGGGACTGCTGAGCTTGTAAATTCAAGCCTATGAACAGAAACAAGGATAACCCGAAACATCCTGCAAGCGACTTAATAAATCGTATAATACTTCGCATTTTAACTATCTTTCCAACACTAAAAATCCTTGCTGCGGCGGCTGCCCATCTCCAAAATCAACGATATAAAAGTACGTCCCTACCGGTAAATCCCGCCCCTTGTATCTACCCCTCCAATCATTTTCATAGGGCGAGGCGTGAAACACTTCACTTCCATTTTGATTAAAAATAACGACTCTATTGTCAGGGTAATCCTCTCCACTCAAGCATTGAATCACAAAAAAATCGTTGATTCCATCGTCATTGGGAGTGAAAATGGTGGGTATATCGCATAAGCTCTCATCGCCCACCTGAATGATCACCGCTGCCTCAGAGCACAAATCGGGACAAGCCTCACTGCACAATTCATAAAACAAGGTATCATTTCCAATATAGCCGTTTCGCGGGAAGTAGAGTAATTCTTCGACCTGATTCTGCACTGTGCCAAACTGAGGAGACCCCGAAATGTCCAGGGAAACACCCTCTTCAAATTCGTCATTATCCAATACGGGAAGCCGGATTCGCTCATTGTAAGGCGTGGTATAAAAATCATCCTCCACCTGGGGTGCATCATCGTAAAATATTTCTATCGTATCGCCAATATAATTTTTACAAAAGCCCTCACTCAGACTCCAAATTAAAGTGTTTGACCCAAAGTCGAAATTGGACATTTCAGTTTGAGGATCATTGGCATCATTCAAACGGGCGTCGCCTGCACTTACGATCCACTCACCAAATCCACCCATTGGAGATAAGGCATTTGCAATGAAAATCTCATTTCCACAAACGGTATCGCCCACTCCTGCCATGGGATCAAAATCCATGGGCCGGGTAGCTTCCACATTAAAAGGTAAGGCAAAATCGGATAAACAACCAGCCAATTCAGTGCGCGCAGTGAAAGGATTTTGACCGGCATCGAATAAGCCCGTATCCCGAATAGTATAACAAAGACCTCCGGACCATTCGGAGACCGAAGAAAAGTCGTCCGCGAAATACCACTGATAGCTCGCGCCATTGATGGCCGAGTTACCGTCAATACATAACTCTAAGTCAATATTTTCGTCGAGCAAGCAAATACCTCCGGAAACTGAATCAATGACCGGCGCGTTAGGTTTTTCTTTAACAATCACTTCCACAGCTTCGCTAAATTCATCACTACAGCCCTCTCTTTCAGCTCGCACGCGGTAAATGCCGGCAGAAGCCATACCTACATTCGCCTGAAAGATTTCTGGAGAGACAATGGTATCACCAGACGGAAGAATCCATCGATAGACCAATTGAGAATCGAGAGAGTTGGGCCGGAGATACAATGAATCTTCTTCACAAAGGTCTAATGTCCCGGTAATCTCAGGGGGCGGAGGCAAGGCCACAACATCTATAAAAACAGAGTCAGAAAATGGGCTGCGGCAATCATTGACTGAGGAACGAACGCTGTAATACCCCTGAAAACTCGTGTCGGTCAACTCCAATCTCAGCGCAGTATCTAAAGTTGTAGTGTCTCCCTGACTCGTCAACCACAAAAAAGATTGCGTTCCCACTCCGGGATCTGAAATGAAGAGTTCAAGTTCTTCTCCTTCGCAATACTTTTGATCACCCATAATCACGGGCTGGTCCGGAATTTGGGTTACGCGCAACTCCGTGCTGTCGCGTAGGGAAGGGCAGCCATCTAAATACACGGTCAGGTAATACCAACCATTTTTGGATTGATTAGCATTCGGAATAGTACCTACCCTGCTGCTGTCTGTAAACCCATTGGGGCCGTTCCACACATAGGTGTAGTTCCCCATATCCTGAGGAAAAACCGAGGCCATTAATTCCACTGCAGTCCCCTGCTCTATGCAACTCGTTCCGGAATTGCTTATCGCCGTTATTTCAGGGGCAAGAATGGTAGTGATCTCTGCACTTTCTGTAGAAACACACTCATTATCTGATGTAAAACTCACTGTGTATTCCCCGGAAACAGCTGGCACCCGAATCCTGTTCCCACTATACATCCCGGTGGGCCCTTGCCATTCGAACTGACCGTTGGGTAGTTGAGGGACCGATAAGACTAGAGTGTCTCCCCGACACAGAGAACCTTCCTGTTCAATATCAAGCATTACTTTCGGCTCTACCTCAACCAAAACTTCCCCCAGCGAGTCGGATATACAGCCCGCTTTTTCAATTTCTACCCGCCAAATTCCGTTCAAATCTACTCCTGCATTCGTCAGTTCCAATTCGGGCTCTTGAGTTGTCTGAGTATTCTGATTCGGCGAAAACCACCGATACACATCGCCATCTAAGGGGCTGGAAATGCTCAAAAAGAAGTCCTCTCCTTCACAAATTACATCCACCGTCTCAATTTCAGCCGCTTGAGGCAGTGGGTTAACTATAACCTCTACTTCTGTTGGAGTAGAAACACAATCTCCAATTTCAGTGACGAATTGGTAGATGCCGGCTTCATTTTGAGTCACATTTGAAATCACCGGCGGGCTAGCCTGACTCGAAAAATACCCGTTGGGGCCCGTCCAACTATAGGCAAAGCCCGGTCCTTGATTCTCACCTGATAATCGCAAATCCTCACCCGCACATAATACAATGAAGTCCTCATCTACCGGGGCTTCCGGCTGAATGATAACCTCTACTTCCACCGGCACTGAAGCAGTTGATAAGCAATCCTGCGTTTCTACCACGACATAATAATCGCGTTTTCCTACAGTGGGCTCAAAATCATACACTGGGACTGATGTACTCTCCAATAATACCCCATTGGGTGGTAATCCCTCATACCAGTGGTAGGTTACATTCCCGGCATATGCATTCGATTGCAAGCGAATCGACTCGCCTTCGCACTGGGTGGGGAAGTTTACTGTCAATTCCGGAATAATGACATCGGAGATATTGACAGTAACAGTTCCCTGAGCTTCACAACCTCCTAAACCGACGATGCGCAATTCATAGGTGCCGGAATTTTGAGGTCCAACCCCGGTCAGAATGGGGTTGCGCTGACTTGAACTGAAATTATTGGGCCCCGTCCAGAAGTATTCGTAGATATTTGCAGGTGGAGGAGGCTGAGCCAATAATAGCAAGGTGTCCGGCTGACATATATCCAACTCGAACCCGGGTTCCAAAACTTCGGTCTCTACCCGCATATTCGTTTCGCAACTGTCCACATTCCCGTAGGCATCGAATACGTAAAACATAATTGTTGTATCGCGTCCGGCCAGCGAACAGTCCACCTCATCAGGCCATGTTCCCATGCTGTCAATCGCGCAGTTGTCCGTTGAATTATTATCAAATAGACCGGGATCGATTGGCGTCGTCAATACGCCTGACGGATTCACCCGCACTAATGCGGGACGGCAGGAAGCTGTTGGGGCCACTGTATCTACCAACTCCAATTCATAGGTGCATTCGGTAACATTCCCCGAAGCATCTGATAATTCAAAAGAAATAAAATTGACTCCGCCATTAAGCGTAACTTCAGGTGGTGTCGTCCCCCTCTCCCATAGGGAAGGGGCTATTGTGGTGGCGCCAGACACTCGATATTCGTAGCTTACCGGATCCGGCAAAACACAGTTGTCTGTTGGAGTCTCGGGAGTTGGCAATTGCAAAGTCAGAAAGCAATCAGAAGTGGGAAGGATTTGACTGCTATCGCCGGGGCAAGTAAATTGAGGTGCAATGGTGTCGCGAATTTCGAGAACAAAGGAGCAAACTGATGTATTTCCATTGCAGGCTAAAGCTGTATATTCTATATTGTACAGGCCGGGTGCAAAATCAAAGGCCAATGTATCGGGCTGAAGGGTCTCAAAACTTCCTTGCCCGTCCACCAATACCGTCAATTGACCAAAAGTTGATGCACATCCAAAATCCAACGATATTTCCGGCAGTTGATACAACAATTCACATTCGTCCTCAGCTACATACAAAAGTGTATCCTCATGACAATCTACAGTAGGAGCCTGTGCGTCTGTGACGAGAAAGAAAAAAGAATGCACCACTGCATTATCACAGCTATCATACAGCACGTAATCAAGAGAAGTGAAAAACAAAGTATCTGAAGCATAGGAACCACAATCATAACTCAGGTCAGAAGGTAGTGTCCCCGGCCAACTCGAGGGCTGATCAAGATCATAACTCCCGGGAATAGCAATAAATGCATCTGCTCCTCCGCAAGCATCCGCATATGTCGGGCTCAGAGTATCCAAATACTCGGAAAAAAGCAACTCCGCATCGGTAAAACCGTCACACTCAAATGTGCCGGAAACGGGTACATCCTCAAATGCTGGTGGCACTGTATCTATAACATCTATACGCTGTACTTTTTCTGTGCGGTTTCCACAAATATCCTCAGCAATCCAGGTCCTGTAAATCGTAAGTCCGCATCCTTCATCAGATACGGAATCCGTATTATTCACAAAAACGAGACTGCCGCAGGCATCTTCAACGGCGGATGGCTCATCCAAATCTGGATTCATATTCCAGATCTCACAGCTCAATACGGTATCGGCAGGAACCTCGAATTCCGGTCCTGTCTGATCTTCAATCAGCACAATTTGATCAAAAACTGAGGAATTACCGCAAGAGTCTATGGCGGTATATGTCCTCTGTATGGCGAAGTTATAGTATGCGCATTCATTGGTATTGGAAGACCGAATGGTATCATCAAAATAACTAAGATCTACAGAGGCAAAACAAGCATCGAAAACAGAAGAAGCGTCCAGAAATTGCTCTTCCCCACATTCTAAGCTCAGACTATCTTCAGCATTGACAAAAACAGGAGGCGTGTCATCCTGAATTTCAAAGGAGGCTCCAAATTCTGTCCGATTACCACAAGCATCTGAAAGATGGAAACTAGCCTGGAGCTGGTAGTCACATCCCAGATTCGATACATCCGGATAAGGTCCATCATTGGATTCACCAACACCACTGCGGCCTAAATTATCACTCCAAACAAAGGAATCCAGCGAAAGCGGCCCACACTCTTCTTGAACTTCTGCAAAACCCAGTTCATCCAGCCAAAGGACTACTGAATCACGAGCCCCGTCAGAGCAATTCAGAAAAATATTTTCAGGGCTTTGTATCACCACAGGAGCTGTGGTGTCAATAACGGAGAAGGTCGCATTTTGAGTATTGGCGGATTGCCCACACAAATCCCTTACTTCAAAATCCAAAGAAATGCTCCCCGTCCATCCACAATTCGTCGCATTTCTGTCCAGAAACTCCTGCCACACTTCAGGGCGATCTATCGATGGAGTAATTACCACTGCATCGCAATCATCTTCTGCAGTAATACCCGCGCGATTGTCATACCAGTCTAACAACGCCTGTTGCACCGATACACTATCCATGCACTCAATCGTCGTGTCTTGAGCCTCCTTGATAATCTCTGGCTCGGCAGCATCGATAATCGCTAACCACCGATCTTCCGATTGAAGCGCATTTCCACAGGCATCAGTAATGACAAATTGTAATTGCAAAGCAACTAAAACATTATCGATGTAGTTTGCTCCCACCAAAACGCTGTCTCTGCAGCCATCCTCAGCTGCTCGCTCTATGGAATCCAGTACCTCGCCTAAGTCCATCAACTCGCCATCTACTGCATAGCGGATCTCCAACAAACTATCGGGTGAGCAAGCATCATCTACCTCTCCACCGCCAATGCTCTCCAGCCATGTCTGAGACTTGTCCAAATAATTTTCGTTTCCACAAGTGGAAATTAAATTGGAGGGATTCTGGACAAAAACCGCCGCGCTCGTATCTATCAATGTGAAATTCGCCGTGGAATTCACAGACTCTCCACATCGATCCGTGGCGGTAAAAGTAACGGGAAGAGCGGTATTGCAGATCTCGTCCAATTCCACTGTCATCGGGTCATTAGTCCAGATCAATTCGCAATTATCATCTACCTCCATTCCTCCTCGATTCTCTATCCACTGGGAAAATTGCATAAATCCATTCCCACCCATACAACCGGCTATCGTATCCATCGCCGGACGCGTCATCGCCGGAGCTATCGTATCTAGTAAAGTCAAGGTAGCATATGCAACGGATAAATTGCCGCAAGGATCCTCTGCAAAAAAGGGAACTTCGCGACTCCCACACAAATCCTCAAGAGAATCAATCAAGTCAACGGATACTGAAAAAACCACTGAGTCACAAGGCATATCTGTAGCCTCCATTCGATTTATCTGATCATCTATCCACTGCTGCACTGCTCCCGGAAATTCTTCGCAATACAAAGTGGTATCTGTAGGCCCTAAGGTAATCACTGGGGCTGCGGTATCAATTTCGAAAGTGATCTTCTGGGCGTAACTATTGACATTGCCAAATTCATCTCTTACCTCAAAAATGCGAAAACTGCTCCCGCCCTGACATTGAGATATGGTATCGTCAAAAAACACTTCCCATTCCAGATCATCGGGCGCACTGCAATTATCCTCCGCTTCCAGTTCTTCTTCGGGTAAATCTGAGAAACACGAAAGCGTTAGATCCGGCGGTAAACTTCCGGGAATAAAAACGGGAGCCATCGTATCCACAACGGGCAATGTGAAGGTAAAGAATTCGAAATTCCCCTGATTGTCAAGGGCTTCGTAGGTCACAGTGACAATTTCTCCCGCAGAAATCGTATCTCCGATATCGTAACCCCCACTAATCGACCAGATATCAAAAGAAATCAGCACACCGCCCGGTGGCGCATCGTATTCGACAGTGGGCGTTTCAGGATGGCCCCAATCGAGCACAGCTCCGCATTCCTCATCCACATACAAACTGTCAGGCCCGGTATAAGTGAACGTAAAAAAACCTTGAGCTGACAGCCCCGATGCCTGGATCGCGAAAAGTGTGAGGCAAACGACCTTTACAAAACCGTAGAATTTTCGCATCATACAAATACAAAAATAGCAATACCACTCTGACTTTGAGCGATTGGCCTCAGAAAAACTAATTTTTTATAGGAAATTAGTTCTTGAACTCATCAAAAATCACAGGAGCCGCCTTCATCCGCTGCACGCATTCCTCCCGTCCCAAAAATTCCATGAGAGCAAATAAATCGGGTCCCTGCATCGTACCACACAGAGCCAATCGAAACAAGGGCAAAATTCTTCCCAAGCCAATTTCGTGATCATTGGCATACCCTTTAACCACAGCCGATATCTCTTGTGCGTCAAACGCCTCGATTTTCTCCACCAAATCAATAAAATCGGAAAATACTTCCTGGCCTTGCCCCTTCCACTTTTTGCGCACCATCTTTTCATCAAACACCGAAACGTCCTCAAAGGCATAATACCCCTGACTCCAAAATTCCCTCAGTGTCGAAACCCTTTCGTGATAAAGACCGATAAACGCCAAGACCTCCTCGGCTTGAGGTGTATGTCCTCGCTCTGCCAACAGAACCTCAACTCTCGCCCGCAAATCTTCAGCCGGCGTTTGTATGATGTGCTGCTGATTATACCAAAGCGCCTTTTCGTAATCAAAGCGCGCTCCGGATCGACCGACTTTATCCAGAGTAAATACCTCGCAGAGCTCATCTAAGGTGAATATTTCCTCATCAGTACCCGGATTCCAGCCCATAAAGGCCAAAAAGTTGATCACGGCTTCAGACAAAAATCCTTCCTCGCGAAATCCCCGCAAGGTCTCTCCTTCACTCTCCCAATTTAATGGAAACACCGGTATACCCAGTTTTTTTCCGTCTCGCTTACTCAGTTTTCCTTTTCCTCCCGGCTTTAAAATCAATGGCAAATGAGCAAATACAGGCATGTCATCGGCCCAGCCGAAGGCGCGGTATAACAAAACGTGATGTGCCGTGCTCGACAACCACTCTTCTCCCCGAATCACATGAGAAATATCCATGGTGTAATCATCCACTACATTCGCCAGGTGATAGGTGGGCAAGCCATCCGCCTTCATCAACACTTTATCATCCAATTCACGCCCCTCAAAGCGAACGACATGCCGGATTTCATCCTTAAATGTAATGACCTCGTCCTCAGGCACTTTAATGCGAATCACATGTGGACACCCCTCTTCCAACAATTCCTGTACTTTCTCCTCAGGCATTGTTAAGCTGTTCTTCATTTCCATCCGAATCGACGCATCGTATTTTGGCGTATGCACACCCCTTTCCTGCAGCTGATTGCGCATTTCGTCCAGCTCCTCCGGCGTGTCAAATGCATAATACGCCTTCCCACTCTCCACTAACTGCCGGGCATGCTTGACATATAAATCATTTCGCTCCGACTGCCGATACGGACCATACGGACCTCCATTGTGAGGCCCCTCATCCGGACTCAAACCCAACCAATTCAGTGCTTCAATTACGTAATCCTCGGCCCCCTCCTGATAGCGCGTTTGATCGGTATCCTCTATCCGCAGCACAAAGGTACCATTGAGTTTGCGAGCAAATAAATAATTGTATAGCGCCGTTCGCACACCACCAATATGTAGTGCACCCGTTGGACTAGGTGCAAATCGAACTCTAATATCTATCTTCTTATCCGTCATTCCTGAGTAATTAAGTAGTTGAAAACAATGCAAATGTATATTATTACTAGCTTTTATAAAAAATCTTAGCGTGATTACATCATTTTAATTAAATTTACGTTTACATCATAGATACAGCAAAGGTCTATCCAACCGGAAGTGTATCTCAACAACAAATTTCGAACAACAAATTGTTTCATCTTATGAACCTATGCCATTATGTATCTCGTAAAAACACCTAAGTTTATCCCCAATCTCTTTCCCAATTTTACGTGGAAAATACCCACAAATGAAAAAGTCCTCTATTTGACCTTTGACGACGGTCCCGTGCCGGAAGTT
The DNA here is from genome assembly GCA_041685645.1 of Saprospiraceae bacterium. Taxonomy (GTDB): domain Bacteria; phylum Bacteroidota; class Bacteroidia; order Chitinophagales; family Saprospiraceae; genus JAWLFI01. The sequence continues at coordinate 20,205 of JAWLFI010000016.1, forward strand.
ACTCCCTGGGTGATGGAACAACTTGAAGAATATAATGCAAAGGCTACTTTTTTCTGTGTCGGTGAAAACGTCCAGCAGCATCCGGATATTTTCAAGCGGGTCAAAGCCGCCGGGCATTCTGTCGGCAGTCACACCTTCAATCACCTCAACGGATGGGTGACCGAAAACGTGCCCTATTACCACAATGTAAGGTACGGAGCACAGCTGGTCGGAACGGAACTTTTCCGCCCGCCCTACGGCAGAATTAAAAGGAAACAAGCGCAATTTTTGCAGCGCCATTACCGCATCATCATGTGGGATGTGCTCAGCGGAGATTTTGACAGTGATTTGGAAGCAAGTCAGGTCGCACAAAACGTGATTCAGAATGCACAGCCGGGTTCCATCGTCGTCTTTCACGATAGCTTAAAATCCTTGCGAAATCTCAAAAAAGCCCTCCCTCAGGTCTTAGCTCATTTTTCTGACCTCGGGTACCGCTTTGAAGCACTTTCGCAACGCAACTATCAGCAAGACATACGAAAGGCGAATAAGCCTGAATTGATTGCTGGATAAGCAAAGTTAAAAGTTTCCCATCCCATCTTTTATTTTAATGATTTGGGCGATCCGCCCCTCCCCAAAAATTGGTGGAGGGGCGGCGCTACGCTTCAGGCTCCATATTCATTCGGTCGCCCCCAAAGTATTGTGGGCGACTGCTTCGCTTGCGCTCAGCACCTTGCGCATCGCTATCGCAAAAGCCTCTAGTGTACACTTTATAAGAAATAGAATGGTATACAGATACAGAGATGATTAGGAAGTCCACTGCAAAATCAGTGTCATCAGTGTTATTATACGCATTTAGGCTATAAATCACGGACCGCGTGGCGCTTTAGCAATATTTCACAGGTTTGAAATGCTAATCCCCAAAAGCCCTGAAAGGCATACGCGTCAACTTAAGGTGAAAGCAATATTTCTACTTGCTCATTTTTGCCTCATTTCTCAAAGTATTACTTTAATAGGCTTCTCTATCCAATAGAAACAAACCATCCGCACAAGCCCGAAGGGCTTGAATATGATTAGCCCCGACCGCAAGCTCGGGGCTATGAGCCTAACAGAATTCCAACCCTGAAGGAGTTGAACTATAACTCATTTTTATCAAAATGAACGCTTGGATGACATCCCGGTCGATATGATGTTGAACCCCTATCTTATCAGTTATTGTCTGCTATCCTTTTTTGTGAGTAACATAACCAGTCGTAGGTTGACGCGTATGCCCGAAGAGGCGCAAAATACCTGGGATAGGTAAAGCCCACCTCACCCTTCAATAAATAATGCCAGCCCTTCAGATTCCACTTCCGGTATTTTCAAGGTTCCGTGATGGAATCCGTGCCATAGCACTAAAAAGCGCCACACGGTTCGAGTTCTATGGCGAAAATCGTATGTAGAAGCTGGTATTATGTGCAAAAAAAATATCAAAAACACCCCTCATTCCGCACTTGATGCGGAATCTGTTCGTCGGTTATCTTCCTTTGGAGTTAAGGATTCCGGGTCGGAGCCCGGAATGAGGATGATTTTTTAGTTTTATAGGGGATATATAAAAGATGGATACAGAAAAATCCGCGCCACAGCGATCCGTGGTCCATGCGTGAACTTCAGGACAAACCTCCTTTTTCGTCTATACATTTATTTGAAAAGACGTTCATCAAATGGGAATGATATAGCCTTGACAATTTTCACCTCCTTAGACTTGATATGATGCGGATTGATTAGGTAGTTACTATCTCCGGGTACAACAGCAGAAGGAACCTTCAAAATACTATGCACATTCTCACGAATAAAATGATCTCCAATCGTTTGTGTGTGTGTTTTGGGAGGATGACTGTTCCAACCTTCTTCTAGATCAGCTCTTGCAATCTCCTTGATATGTATCTCATCCGGAATTTCAACTTCAAGCATCATATAGTCAGCGGGCAAGATCGAAAGAGACAAATGCACCATCACTTCGGCCATGGCCAGGGCTCTACTTTCAGCTGTATATATTATTTCTGTACCCTTAGAGTTCCATCTGTTTCCGGATATTGCGGCTCCTTTTCCGCTCAATTCAGCTGCATATTTTTTTCTCGAAAGCCGAAATACTCTCATCATGCAAAAATCCCATGCTCAATTCTATTCAATTCCTCCATGACCATTTCCTTCCCGTAGGAATCCTTTACGAGTTCAGCCGGCTTTTGTCCTCCCAATGCCATGGATGAGCTATGTAACCAAGCATTAAATTGGTCCGTCGTATCAAAAACCTGACTGCCGAGGTGAACAACTTCAAGCAATTCTATTATTTTTTCGGAAAGTGCAGGCTTGAATACATGATTGGGGACTTTTCGATACCTCTGTAAGGATTTTGTGGAAATATTCAGATACTCAGCCCATTCCTCTTCTGTAAAGGGCGTTATGCCCTGTATGTCACTAAATAACGAAAAGGATATCCCTTGCCTTATGGCATAAATAAGTAACATTTTATCATCCAAAAAATGGGATAAGCTGAACCTCTCTCCCCTCTTCAAAAATTTGTGTTTGCTATCTAGAGACTCAACATAAGCTTCCACTGCTTCATTGACAGCCATCATTTCTTTTGAGTACTTTTTATCTCCTTCAGTATACATAAAGACAATTTTCCTCAAATATAAGACATTTGTCTTGGATTAAAAAAAGTAAGAGCCAAAACCTGAAAGAGTCGGGTGAACGTTCTTCCATTCCAGTTTTTGGATAAAGATGAAGTATGGTTCTTATTCATACCATAAATCTTCATTCGCCATCTAAATTTCTAAGTATAGGAACAAGGTCACATCTTCACCATTTTGATCGTCTCAAGTGTGCCCTGAGGATCCATAATCCAATAAACGCCAGGCGGCATAGAGGACACATCCACACTCATCTGATTTGACCCTCTCGTCAATGGGATTTCCATCACTTTTTGACCGTCCGTATTTAGAAGTATCAGTGACTTTGGCTTGTCTACGCTTGAATAAATGAGATTCAGTGAATTCGACACGGGATTGGGATAGATGTCTATCCGCTTTTGATTGCGGGCGGGAGTTGGATTCGTGCTGGTCGTAATTTCGGCATCTAATATTTCTGAACTGACCATATTGAAAATCGCCCCTTCTTCTACTGTTATGCCATTCCATTCCCCACAACTATAAACATCGGAGTATAGCATAGTTAAAGTATTTCCAGATTTTACGATTATTTCTGCTTCCCCTCCCATTCGGATGTTATTATACGCGCCGGATTGACTAAATAATGAGCTGCCAAAAACATAATCCATGTCAACAATTAAAGTACCTTCAATCACAACAGATTGGGCCTGATTAGCTGCAAGAAAGGCCGGTAATAAATCAAGTGAGCTAACAACTGAAGAGAGTAAGGTATTGGTATTGGGCGATCCAATAACTGTTTCCTGATCAGGTTGAATGGTTCCGGAAGAAACAATGTGATTTGTGCCTGGATTGATGACGCGGTACTCAACAGACATTCCGGGTGTTTGAACTAAGCCTTCCATACAGACTGATGAAATAACACCGGAATCAAGTGGCAGCTCAGAGGATCTTAAAATTACCGGGTCACCCTGCTGTGATACTAATTCAAATTCACCAATTCCCTGTCCTAAGTCAGTATATATAAAAGCACCTTCTTCAAACTCTACCTCAATAACGCAATCCAAACATTCGTCTAGCGGGTCGAGCAAATCAACCGACATATGTAAACACAGTTCACCATTTTCAAAATCACAATTAAACTTGGTTGCTGACACTCCTATTGGAAAGTTTTCGCATTGAGCCTTACCTTCATAAATCATTAAGGCTACAAGTAAAACTGCAAAAATATTAGAGGAGTTAAAGTAATTTTTCACGACATAAATTTTGTGTTACATAATTTAACAATGTTTTGAAGTTACAAAAATGCGTGAGGTAATCAAAATATTTTATCAATTAGTTATCATTTCTACCCAAATAATATTTTTTCAATTATAATAATTAAGTACCCCGAAAAGGCTTTGCCTATGTCGCTCTGCGGGTCGAAGCCTTATAATAGTGTCATTAC
>JAWLFI010000017.1:0-24195 GCA_041685645.1 Saprospiraceae bacterium
CACTAAATTCATCAATGATGCGAAAGCCACAGAATCTGCTGTTCTGAATCACTATCTTGAACAAGTAGGTGGAACAGATGTCGTTTTTGATAAGTTCGAAGTGGTTTCTGCACCGGAGAAATCTTACATTGTTACCGGTGATACTTATACCTCAAAAATATTTTTGGGTGCTGCATCTGAAAATGTAGATGAGTTATCTGTTAGTGTAAATGGGTCCCCATTACAAGTAGAAAATGGAGTGGCTGAATATACCGCTAGTGCCTCGAGTACGGGTATTAAGACATACACTGCCAGAATTTCCTTCAAAAACCCTGTTACCGATGAAGAGACTGAAGTAGAGCGTCAATTTGAATACGAAGTTGGTGAGCGGTCAGTTTCTGTTTCTGCTGATAAAATGAATGTCTTTTATATCGGTGTCGATAATCCGGTTACGATTTCAGCGGCTGGTGTTTCTTCAAACGTGTTAGAGGTAAATGAGGGTCCGGGTATAAAAATTCAGTCAAAAGGTGGAAGTTCTTATAATGTTACGGCGAGTAAACCCGGCAAATCCTTTATCAAAGTGTCAGGTGGAGGTCTTCCTTCAACTACAAAAGAATTTCGAGTAAAGAGAATTCCGGATCCCGTTCCCAAATTGAGTGGTGAGCGCGGTGGTGGTATTGCCAATGGTGTGTTTAGAGCACAATTGGGCTTGATTGCAGATCTTGAGGATTTTGACTTCGAAGCACGTTGTGAAATACAAGGTTTTAATCTGGTTCGCGTAGCAAAAAGACAAGATCCGGAAACAGTGACAAATGGTGGCGGGCGCTTTAATGATGCAGCGCAAAATCTAGTCAACTCTGCAACTCCTGGTGATCGCTATTTCTTCGAAGATATCAAAGCAAAATGCCCGGGTGATGTCGCGGGTAGAGATGTAGGAAGTATGACTTTCCTTATTAGATAAAAAACAATTGTTATGTCAACGAGAATATTTTTAATCATTTCACTCCTTGGGCTATCCGCATCATTGTATGCGCAAGTGCCAGAAGAAGTGGATGTAATTACGGAGTCAACGACTGATTTTGAAAGAGATCAAATGTCTGAGGACAAATACATGGATGGCGTGGTGGAACGCACCTTATCTACTGACGCAGGTGTCATTCCTTATGAGCCGGTTAGAGAGGCTGATGTTCCTTGGGAAAAGCGCATGTGGAGGGTAATTGACTTAAGAGAAAAGATCAATGCTCCCTTTACATATCCTTTACAACCTTTGATTCAAATTTTAATCGATGCTGCTGCTAATGGCGAATTGACAGTTTTCCGAAAGGATGACTTTAAAGAGCCACTTCCCATGGAGGATCTCGAGCAACAACTTTATCGCATTGATACTACTCGTGTAGTTGATCCCGAAACTTATGAGGAAACCATTAAGGTAACTCGATCTGATTTTAATCCGGAAGATGTAAAGCGTTTCCGCATTAAAGAGATTTGGTTCTTTGATAAGGAAGTCTCACGCATGAGAAATAGAATTTTGGGAGTCTCCCCTATTAAAGATATCTACGACGATAATACTGGTGTCTTTAAAAGAGAAGAACCTATGTTTTGGGTGTATTTCCCCGCGGCAAGAGATTATCTGGCTAACTTCCCGGTGTTTAACTCTGAGAATGACACAGCACCATTATCGTGGGCGGATTATTTTGATATCCGTAGATTCTCAAGTTTTGTGGTTAAGGAAACCAACGTCAGGGATTATCGCTTAAAAGATCGCTGGCCAGATGACAGACTTGAGCAATTGTATGAATCAGACAGAATAAAAGCAGATCTATTCAATTTTGAACACGATTTTTGGTCGTATTAGATGAACAGACTCTTGTTCTAGATTTTACAGCCCGGAGGTTTTTCTCCGGGCTTTTTTTGTCTTTATATCTATAATAAGCCCGCCCAAAACAGCAAGATACTGGATGCTGTGAAACACAACTCTTTCCCATTCATTGACCTCTGAATAGTATATATAGCTGAAGATGATTGTATAGGACCAAATCATACCACTCCATTTCCATTGGTAGCTGGTCAGGGCTATTAATGGAATGATATACCAGGGATGAATTGTGGTTGCAAACAACAAATAGGAAATGAGAATGTAAAACATAGGGGTTGCTAACTGGCTATATTTCACTTTTCTATAGTTCCAACTGATCCAAAGGATGATGAGGATCAAGACTCCCTGTAATAGTGGGCCTACCGTAGCAATGGGGTTGTATCCAATATGCAGTATGGAAATTTCTCGCACGAGCACATAAATACTACCGTTAAATTCAAAGGTCTGGAAATACAAGCGAAGACTTTGATAGAAATTTGATAGATGGTCTGCATTTCTGATTAAAGGCCAAGATACGAACCCCAGCAATCCGGCCAGTGCAAGTGTTTGCATCCATGGAAGCTTCTTCCTGAATTGTAGCAGCCACAGTGGCGCCCAAATGATGGGTGAAATTTTACTTCCTATAGCCACCGTCCATCCCAGCAATTGACTCCAGGTATTTTGCCTAAGAATCAAAACCAGGCCCAGTACTACAAATAGTTCAGCATGCAAATTTCCTGTCAACTCAATGATGATGAGTGGATGTAAGGCGTACAATAGCCAGCTCTTATTCGTTGAAGCTCGCAAAAGCAATAGAATGATAATTATTTCAATCATCAAAAATATCATTCGAAGAGAAATGACAAATCCACTCAGTGAGCCATCGGAAAGGAAGAGAGCTGTACTGTAAACATATTGCAAGGCGGGTGGATAAACGGAGTAATAGTCCTGGCTATTCAGGGATTCTTTGAGCTCCGTTGAAAGAGAAGTGGATTCAAGAGAACTGTATTCTTTCGGGGTCATCATATATGGCGATACTCCCGTTTCGCTAACTTTTGCATCCCAGTAAAATCTATTGTAATCATCGCTCAACTGAGGAGGAGCAACAAAGGTGAGCAATCTGGCCATTATGGCAATGGCGATTACTACCAGGACAGGGACTCCATCAGCAAAGCAATAAATACCTATAAAGGATATAAATGAAAGGCTGTACCAAAGGAGGAGTGGGTAAAATTCACCTTGTTGTACTGTGCTTGTAATCATCCCAATGCCAATGAAAAAGGCTATAGCCATGATAGCCATGGCCACCACAATTCTTTGCTGATTACTTACTCTATTCATTTTTCTTTACGTGCTTAATGGAGAAATAAGCGACCGCTGCGAATCCCATAGCTAATAATATATGAAATAGGAGAAAAGCAGTATACCCGGTTTGCCATCCATAGTAACTCGCTGATAAAAAAATCATTGCCAGGAGAATTTCTATTTTAGTTGACAGAGGAAAAGCTGCACTGAGGTATAAGCCCTTAGCAAAACCATCATTTTGGGATGTGATATTATACTTTGGTGTTCTGATAAAGGCCGTTCGTTTCCCCCGAAGCCCATCCCAGACTGCAATGCTGTTGTGCAATGATAAGCCCATGGATAGAGATAAGAATACGGGAAAGGTACCCATAAACTCCAAAAAAGCAGACGGAGAATGTCGGGAAGGATTTTTTTGCTGGATGAAGTTGGCAGAGAAATATACGAAGATGATACTGATCGTTCCGGCAAAAAACAGACTTAAGAAGGTGGGCGAAATCGAGCGATACTCCATATACCACATGAGTGGTACACTCAATATGGCAGCGAGAAAGACCAAAACGAAAACGCTACTGGCCAGCAAGTGTGCCGAGCCGTGAATTTTTTTCGCTAATGGATGCTCGCTTCTCCATAGCTGAGGCAATATTTTCATTGCCGTTTCAGCACCTCCTTTCATCCAGCGGTATTGTTGTGATTTGAGCCCATTCATCTCAGCGGGCAATTCTGCCGGGCTCTTAATTTCCTCTAGATATCTTATTTCCCATCCTTTGAGTTGGCAGCGATAAGACAAATCCAGGTCTTCAGTCAGTGTATCTGATTGCCAATTGCCGGAGTCCAAAATGGTCGCTTTCCGCCATACACCTGCTGTGCCATTGAACTGCAAAAAATAGCCACCGAGTTCACGCCCCGTTTGCTCGACCCGAAAATGCACATTGAGTTGAAATGCCTGAAGTCGAGTGAGCAATGAGTATTTTTCATTGATATGTCCCCAGCGCGTTTGTACAACACCGACTTGAGAAGTAGAAAAGTGAGGAAGCGTGCTGTATAAAAATTGAGGATCCGGAATGAAGTCGGCATCAAAAATCGCGATAAACTCTCCATTGGCCTTTGGCAACGCTTCTTTTAATGCACCTGCCTTATATCCTTGCCTGTTTTTGCGATGGAGGATTTCAATATTGAATCCTTTTTCCTGAAATGATTTCACAGCGCGCCGGGTAATTTCCAGAGTATCATCTGTAGAGTCGTCCAACACTTGAATCTGTAGCTGATCTCTGGGGTACTCTATGGCACACACGCTTTCGATGAGCCGTTGAACGACGTATTGTTCATTGAAAATCGGAAGCTGAATACTTACTCTGGGCCATTGATTCTCATAGTCGATGGTTTGATTGGGGGTTTTCTTGTTCCTGTGATAAATCCACAGTAGGTGAACTTGCATTAAGCAATAGAGAAGAATGCAAGTCAGCACAATGCAATACACTCCAATGAGAATATATCCGAACCAATCGATCATTTTTTCCTTTTCACTATTGCATACCAAAAAATCAATCCCAGAATTTTATATCCCGCCATAAAAACCCCCTTGAGGGTGCCACTCACCTTGGACTGGCCGATTCTTTGCCGATAGCTAACGGGCACTTCTTTTACTTTTAGGTTCTGTTGGGCTGCTTTGATTTGCATTTCAACGGTCCAGCCGTAATCAGGATCCGACATCTCGAGTTGTTCCAGAGCGTTCCGGGTGATCGCTCTAAAGGGACCCAGGTCAGTGTATTTTACACCATAAAGAAGACGCATAAGTGAAGTGGCCAGGGCATTGCCATAGCGTTGCTGGGCCGTCAATGCCCCCTTCTCTGCCTGTCCCAGCACTCTCGATCCGATGACCAATTCATACTGATCTTCAATGATGGGCTTCACAATATCAATCAACTCATCTCCCTTGTCGGAATAATCAGCATCTAAAAAAACGATAATTTCCGGTAGGGGATCCGAACTCCAAATGTGCGCTAAAGCTTTAAGACAAGCGCTGCCATAACCCTTGCGCGATTCGTAAACAACTATGGCGTTCCTATCCAAAACCTGTTGTGCAGTGTCATCAGTACTTCCATTGTCACATACCACGATATGTCGAAGCAAGTGCTTTGGCAAATCATCAATGACCCGACCTACAGCATTTTCCTCATTGAATGCCGGAATCACAACATCGATAACAGGCCAGTTATTTTGGGATGGAAGTCTATCCTCACTCATATTCATCTTACGCCTATTTGGCGCCTTTACTTACATGGCTCGACGGGGTAGTCGAATACGGATCAAAAATACTAATGCTATTAAGAAATACAGACTCAAAAGTAATAAGCCACTTCTCATTCCTCCACTCCATTGATCTAATAGCGCAAAGGTAAACGTCCCCATGACGATGGAGACCTTTTCTACTAGATCGTAAAAGCTAAAATAAGAACTCACATTTTTTTCTCCCCGTTTGAGTAATTTGGAATACGTGCTTCTCGATTGAGACTGAATGCCGCCCATCACAAAGCCTACGCAACAGGCCAAAGCGTAAAAAGTCAGCTTCTCAGTTAAAAAATACCCGCCCAGGCAAATTCCAATCCAAAGACATACCATCACAATCAAACTCAGTCTGTTGCCTATCATTTTAGATAGATAGGCAAAGAAATAGGCGCCTACAGTAGCGAGAATTTGTAGGAGTAAGATCAATAAGGTCAATTCTGAAGCACTCAGTCCCAATTCCTTTTCGCCAAAAGTCGAGGCCAAAAACAATACCGTTTGTACACCCGCACTGTAGAAAAAGAAAGCTAGTAAAAAAACGAGGAGTGTCGGCCGCTGAATAGCGCGCATCGACACATCAATAATCTCTTGATAGCCGTAGTATATGGTGCTTAAATTTATAGGCGTACGCCGATCCCTGGGTAAGCCCTGAAAGCTGTAGAATCCAAACCCTATCCACCATAGGCCAACAATTACAAAACTGGCTCGAGAGGCGGCGGCACCATCTGCGAGACCTACGCTATTGGGATATTGAATGAGTGCCAAATTCCCGATCAATAAGATCACACTCCCTATGTACCCGTAGGCAAAGCCCTTGGCACTTACTCGGTCGTATTGATCAGCTGTCGTTATGATGGGTAAGTAGGAATTGTAAAATACCAGCCCCCCAGCAAAGCCTATGATGCCCAGCATGAAAAACAGGATGCCCAACCACCAATCCGCTGGCTCTACAAAAGCGGCCAAACCCATGCAGGCAAATCCCCCCAGTAAGGTGAAAAACTGTAAAAAGGCCTTTCTCCGACCTGCGAAATCAGCTATTCCCGAAAAGAGCGGAGAGCTAAACGCAATGAGCAGATACGCCAGAGAAATGGAATAGGTATAGATGGAGCTGTCTGTAAATTCTATGCCCCAAAAGGTGACGAAATCTGGACTCACTCCGGCAAAATATACGGGAAATATCGCCACCGTAATGACCAGAGCAAAGGCGCTATTCGCCCAGTCGAAAAATGCCCACGACCGAATCGCCCGGGAGTCCTTGTTGCGTCTTTTCCATTTCACGAAGTAAATGTAAGCAATTACTATAATTAATACTTTTTTTAGGGGGGTCCCGCTGAGATGCTCTCAGCGGGCGCTACGCTTTGGAGCTGTCGGCCCTCGCTTTATTTTCCGTTGTCGTGGAACGATAACCATTCTTCCTGAGTATATCTAGGAAAATAGAAAGCAGCGGTGCTTTTCCCGCTCGGTCTGCTTGCCTACGGCGGCGCACTCCGACGCATCGCTACCCCAATAATAGGAGTGCCAGCATGTTTCTTTGTTGTTACTTTGACGTTGGAGCACCACCTTCGGTGCGCGGAGACTAGATAGAACACCTCGTATTTGAATCCCAACTCCTGTTTCAGAAGTAACTATCCATAAGCGATAATATATTTATACTGAACTCGGCTAAGAGAGCCCGGGTTTTTCGTTTGGAACCCTCCCTGACAGATTATGGCTTCCCTTTGGCCCCTCGGCTCTTCAATACTTTCCCTTCGCGAAAGAAATATAATTTTCTATCTTTAATTTTCTATCAATGATCTCATTAAATGAATGAATTTCAGCCTGCCTTCCCCATTGTCAATCCTCAAAATTCGAGGGTATGAAGGTAATCGTATTGTCCAGGAGCAGCGCCTTATACTCCACACAGTCTCTGCTCAATGCCGGCAGAAAGCGGGGACATGAAGTGGTGGTAATGGACCATATGCGCATGGATGTGGCTGTGGGGGATGGCCAGAGCGATTTGTTTTACCGCAGAGGGCTTGTCAAGGGGATTCACGCTATAATTCCCAGGATTGGGGCGAGTGCTACCAGTTATGGTGCCCTTATCATTCGTCACTTTATACATCATGGGGTGTATTCGGTTTTGAGCGCAGAGTCTTTATTGCAGGCGAGGAACAAATTTTCTTGTCTGCAAATTTTGGCGCATCACGGCTTACCCATTCCCAAGACCATTATATCAGCGGCGGGACTTTCCGGGAAAGATATTTATGATATTCTGGGTCGTCCTCCTTATATTATAAAATTATTGGAGTCAACTCACGGCAATGGAGTATTAAAAGCAAATTCCGTTCCCAATGCCGCTGCTCTCCTCGGTCAGTTTTTGCAAGCGAACAAGCAAATAATTATTCAGGAATACATTAAAGAATCAAAGGGGGAAGACATTCGGGTTCTGGTCGTCGGCGGCAAGGTCGTAGCAGCTATGCGCCGCGTGGCGTCTGCCGGCGAGTTTAGATCCAATTTGCATCGGGGCGGCGTAGGGTTTAAAGTCCAATTAACAGAAAGAGAGGAAGAGGTGAGTTTACAGGCGGCCAGTGTTATGGGCTTGCAGGTTGCAGGGGTAGATATTCTTCGGTCGAAAAGAGGGCCACTTCTTCTCGAGGTCAATGCATCGCCGGGACTGGAAGGGATCGAAGGTGTTACACGCATTGATGTGGCCGATAAGATCTTTGAACTTCTAGAGAGAAAGATAAAATAAATAACATTGCGTTATTGAAAAGTAGATATGGAAAATTCAATCAACATTAATGGAATGGAGGTAGCTCCGGGTGAGCATAAGCAAATCCGAGTTCACGTTGGGCGGCTGCCTTCCGGAACCCAAATCAATATTCACGCTCAGGTTTATCGAGCCCCAAAACCCGGACCGTGCTTGCTGGTACTGGCGGGTGTACATGGAGATGAAATAAATGGGGTTGAAATTGTTCGAAGAGCATTAGATCAGAATATTTTTTCCAATTTGACCACTGGAACCGTCATTGTCATCCCCTTGCTGAATGTGTATGGTTTTCTCCATTTTTCGCGTGAAGTTCCTGATGGGAAGGATGTCAATCGATCCTTTCCCGGCAATTTCAATGGGTCACTTGCATCGCGAGTAGCTCGCACACTGACGAAAAAGATTTTACCGCATATAGACTTTGGCATTGATTTTCACACCGGCGGAGCAAATCGATACAACTATCCCCAAATTAGATATACTAAAGGTAGCGAAGAGGCTTTTGAGTTGGCTTGTGCTTTCGCACCTCCGCTTATTTTCAAGAAGCCCGCCTTTACCAAGACTTTGAGAAAGGAAGCGCACAAAATGAAAAAGCCCATCATAGTTTATGAAGGGGGTGAGGCTTTGCGACTCGATGGTTTGAGTATTCAAAAAGCATTGTCCGGCCTCAAACGATTGTTGGCCTATAAGGGGCTTTATGAATGGACGGAAGAGCCATATCATGAAGTGCAGCACATCACTAGATCCGGTTGGGTAAGGGCATCCGTAGCAGGAGTGTTTGAATGGTATAAGAGCAGCGGCCAATGGGTGGTCAAAGGAGAGAGTTTAGGATTTATTAGAGATCCTCACGGCGGACGTGAGAAGAAGGTTCTAGCTCCGAAGCCCGGCTTGATTTTAGGACATAACAACTCTCCTGTGGTGAATCAGGGGGATGCCCTGTTCAATATTGGATACGAGGTGGAAACACTTTCTTCGCTGAGCTGACGGGCAATAAATTTGAATTTCCAGAGTCTATTGATTCTTCCCTACGAGCAAAGCTTCTCTTTCAGGTCCTGTAGAAATGAAAGTAATGGGAACTTGTAAGGCCTTTTCGATGAAAGACACAAATTCTTTTGCCAGAGAAGGTAAATCCTCTCTTGATTTGCAATCTGCGGTGTCGGACTTCCAGCCTTTGAATGTTTTGTATTGCGGTTGAATGGAACTGGAAGTCAATTCAAAAGGCAATTGCTCGGTCACTTCCCCATCCACCTTATATCCCACACAGACGGCAATTTCGTCAAATGAGTTTAAGACATCCAACTTGGTTAAGACGATCTGAGTGGTTCCATTGATCATATTTGCATATCTGAGCTGAGGCAGGTCAATCCACCCACATCTTCGTGGACGACCCGTGGTAGCGCCAAATTCTTTACCAGCTTTACGCAGCTCTTCTCCATCGGAGCCAAATTGCTCAGTAGGGAAAGGGCCACTGCCCACTCTTGTACAGTAAGCTTTTGATATGCCTAGCACCTGGTTGATTTGAGAAGGTGCAATACCTAGCCCGGTGCAAACCCCTGCCGCTGTTGTATTGGATGAGGTGACGAACGGATAGGTCCCAAAATCAATATCTAGCATAGAGCCTTGCGCTCCTTCTGCCAGAACTTTTTTCCCGCTACTGAGTAATTGCTGAAGGTAGTACTGGCCATCGATAATTTCATAGGCTTGAAGTGCTTCAATTGCCTCAAACCAAAGCTTTTCTTCCTCCTCCAAAGGAAAATCGACTTTTGGCAGGCCCTTTAGAATTCCCTCGTGTTTCTGTTTGAGTGCATTGTATTTATTCCTGAAAGTGTCGGTAAGTATGTCTCCCACTCGCAAGCCATTTCTTCCGGTTTTATCCATGTATGTTGGTCCAATGCCCTTGAGTGTAGAACCAATTTTGTTTTTCCCTTTGGCAGCTTCTGAAGAGGCATCTAAGTGTCTGTGCGTAGGAAGAATAAGGTGAGCTTTCTTTGCTATTTTTAGCCGTTCTTTCACATCGACCCCCTTGGCTTCCAACTCTCGAATTTCCTCCATTAATATTCGGGGGTCAATCACTACACCGTGACCTATTATATTGATAACACCTTCTCTGAAAATACCGGAAGGAATGGTGTGTAATACTGTTTTCTCTCCATTGATATAAAGCGTGTGGCCGGCATTCGGTCCTCCCTGAAATCGACAAATCACATCGTATTTGCTGGATAGGTAATCTACGATTTTTCCCTTTCCTTCATCTCCCCATTGCAGGCCCAATAAAACATCTACTAACATACAAGATTATTTAGGCGCTAAAGATAGGGAATGTCGTAAGAAGTCTCAGCCCCTTACTCTACGATTTTATTTTTCTTGTGCTCGCACTGATAGGTGCATTCACCATAGAGGTTTAAACTGTGGTGGCTAATATCGAATTTCAATAGCTCACCCATCATGTCTTTGATTTGCTGAACCCTGGGGTCGCAAAACTCCAATACTTTTCTGCATTCAATGCAGATTAAATGGTCGTGTTGTTTAAATCCATGCGACTTTTCGTATTGAGCTAATTTTTTGCCGAATTGATGCTTTTTGATGAGATCGCAATTCACTAAAAGCTCTAAAGTGTTGTACACCGTAGCTCGACTTACTCTGTAGTTCTGATTTTTCATGTGAATGTATAGAGCTTCGGCATCAAAGTGATCCGTACGGCTGTATATTTCATCTAAAATGGCATAGCGTTCCGGAGTCTTTCGATAACCGTTTTCCTCCAAGTGATGAGTAAATATTTCCTTTACTTGTGCTTTTAAGCTCTCTTGATTATCAATAGTTGATGGCATAGTTCAAATTTATTCTATTCTTGATACATTAGAAACCATATCCAGGTTTTTAATGGACCGCATGGCTTTTTCAAGCTCGTTTTTATTGTCTATTATGATTGAAATCCTTCCTTCAAAATATCCTTCGTTGCCTTCGATATTGAAAGAACGAATATTCAGGCCAAGTGCAGTTGATATCTTATTACTCAATCTTTCAATAACTCCAGGTCCGGCATCTATACCCGTAATCAGTAATTTGACGATAAAGGAGGTATTATTATTGCTGACCCACTCCGCTTTTAAAACGCGATAACCATAACTGGCCATGAGATGTGTGGCATTTGGACAACTACTTCTGTGAATTCTCACTCCAAAACTCGTCGTCAGAAAGGCAAAGATGTCATCTCCATAGACTGGATTGCAGCAACTGGCCAGTTGAAACTGGTACTGATCCGCGGGTTCGCCTCCGATCAATAAGCTAGGTTGGCTCTTACTGTCTGACTTTCTCGGTCGTTTAACTGTCGAGAACGGCCGAGTTTTTGCATCTGCGGTTGGAAGTTCTTCCTCTTTCTCTTTCGGGACGAGTAAGTGCCCTTTTGTCGTAAAGTTTTCTTTGATTTCAGCGAGGTCAATCTCGCCGCTGGCAATCTCGAAATATAGATCCGTTCTTTTTTTGAACCCAAAGTAATCAGTGAGTAGATCAATATTCGATTCAAAATCGACTTTTAGATTCTTTAATTTCCTCTGTAATGTTTCTTTGCCAAATTCTCCAAAACGCCTTCTTTCTTTGCGAAGAGAAGTTCTAATTTTAGATCGCGCCTTACCCGTGATTACCATTTTGAGCCAACCTTCTTTTGGCTTTTGATCCGCACTTGTCGCAATGGTTACCTGGTCCCCATTTTGAAGTTCGTAGCCCAGGGGCTCTAGCTTATTATTTACTTTTGCCGCGGTACAATGAGCTCCTACTTCCGAGTGGATGGAGAAAGCAAAGTCCAGAGCTGTGGCTCCTTTGGGTAATATGACTAAATCCCCTTTGGGCGTGTAGACATAAACCTCATCATGAAACAAATTGGTTTTGAAGTCATTGATAAACTCTAAAGCATCGCCCTCATCGTTTTCTAACAGATCCCTCACATTATTCAACCAATTATCATAAACGGACTGGCTATCCTGAATGCCCTTGTACTTCCAATGTGCAGCAAATCCTCTTTCTGCGATATCATCCATTCGTTCAGATCGGATTTGAACCTCGACGTATCGGCCTTCCGGACCGATGACAGTCGTGTGCAAGGATTCGTAGCCATTGGATTTTGGCGTTGTAATCCAATCTTTAAGTCGCTCTGGAATGGGGGTGTGGACATCTGTTACAATGCTATACACTTGCCAACAAATACTCTTTTCTTTCTCTTTGGGCACGTTGACAATGATTCGTATGGCAAACAAATCGTAAATCTCCTCGAAGGGTACCTTTTTGATTTTAATTTTATTGTATATCGAGCTAATTGACTTGGGGCGTCCTGTGATTCGATATTCTATCTGTAATTCATTGAGCTTTTTTCCAAGAGGCTTGATGAACTCTGCTATGTATTTATCTCTACTCGCTTTTGACTCTTTGAGCTTGTCTGCAATTTCAAAATAGACATCCGGTTCCAAAATGCGCAGACAAATATCCTGAAATTCTGTTTTGATATTGTATAAGCCCAGTCTGTGTGCCAGCGGGGCGTATATATATTGAGTCTCGGCAGCGATTTTGAGTTGCTTATGTCTGGGCATAGCGCCAAGAGTTCTCATATTGTGCAATCGGTCTGCCATTTTGATCAGTACGACCCTAACATCACTGACTAAGGTGGAGAGTACCTTTTTAAAGTTTTCAGCTTGTGGGCTGCCCTTATCATAGGTGCCATCTAGTTTGGTCAATCCATCTACTATATGAGCTATTTTCACACCAAATTCTTCGCGAATGTGATCGAGATTGAAGCGGGTATCCTCCACAACGTCATGCAAGAGTGCACATACAATAGCCGTCGGTCCAAGACCGATTTCAGTAGCACATATTCTAGCTACTTCTATGGGATGTAATATATAGGGCTCACCGGATTTGCGCCGTTGCTCTTGATGGGCATGCGCTGCTAATTTAAATGCCTTATGCAGTAGCACATCATCTTCAGACGTGATCGTCGTCTTGATTGATTTTAAGAGCTTTATAAATTGCTCTTCTATGAGCGTTTGCTCATTTGTTGCTATTTGCGAACTACTGGGCATGATCTGTATAAGTTGTATAGAGTGAACGAAAGGAATTTAATATTTGTTCCTCCTATCTATTTAGTCTTGGTTTTAAAGTCTGATAGAGTAACTAAAGATGGCAAATATCTTAGTAAATACCAACAACTTTTTCTCATCTTATAGAAACGGCAACATTTGAAGAGCTCTTTCTGAGAGCTGTCGTCTATGCTCTTTGATCTAAATGATTCCAAGGGAAAGCAGGTTGAACTTAAAAGCTGCAAATAAATTCATCATGTAGTATTTTCTTTTCCGGATTAAAGTATATATTTGCAGTTCCAAATTTAGATTTTGCGGGTGTGGTGAAATTGGTAGACACGCTAGACTTAGGATCTAGTGCTTCACGGCTTGGGGGTTCGAGTCCCTCCACCCGCACTTTTTACACCTTTCCATTTCCCCCATTCAATATTCTTACACCTTTCAGGTAAAAAATCCTGTAAGGATTGCTATCTTTGCCCACCTTAAAAATAACAGATAGAAAGTAAGAAGACATATGAAATCAAATATTCTTGAGCAGTCTCCCTATGAAGTAAAATTAGAGGTTGTCGTTGAAACAGATGATTATTCAAAGGAACTGAATGATAAGCTAAAAGAGAAGCGAAAAGCTTCGAGTATGAAGGGCTTCCGTCCCGGTAAGGCCCCAATGCGTCTCATTAAGAGAATGTACGGGCAAGCTCTTTTGATTGACATCGTCAATGAAAAAACTTCAGAAGCGATTCGGGAGGTTAATGAAAAGGAAGGATTCAATCCCATAGGGGAGATGGACATCGCAGATGAGCAGGAAACCTTGGATTTTAATCCACTCAAGTCTCAGGATTATCGTTTCGTTATCGAAATGGGTTTATTGCCCGACCTTGAAATTAAGGGTTTAGATGGGAGTCTAAGCGTGCCTTATTTTTTGATTGAACCATCTGATGAACAAATCGAAGAACGCTGGGCAGAATTGTTGAATCAGGCGGCTGAGCCCGTCGAGACAGATGGCCCTGTGGAAGAAGGCGATATTTTAACTCTGGAAGCTTCTGAGTTGGAAGGGGGAGAGGAAAAAGAAGATGGTTGGATTTCGAGTTTTGTGATCGCTTCAGATCTAATGCATGAAGAGGCAAAAGAAAAGGTGATTGGGGCAAAGCCTGGAGCTATTTTTGATTTCGACATTTATCAAATTGAAAAAGGCGCAACAGAGGATTTTGTTAGACAACATCTTCTAAATATAGATGAAGAGGATAATACGGAAGTGAATTCTGAATTCAGGTTTGAAATCATGACCATTCAGTCCAAAAAGGAAGGAGAAGTCACACAGGAGGTATTAGATAAGATTTTCGGAGAGGGGGAGGTCGAATCTGAAGAAGAAGCCTTAAATAAAATTCGGGAAAGTATTGAGCTTGCGAATCAGGGAGCGAGCGACAATTTGTTCTATTGGGACTCAAAGTTGGCCCTGACGAATGAAAATTTCTCATCTGAAATGCCAGATTCATATTGCAAGAAGTTTTTGTTGGATCCCAAAACAGCAAAGAAATATGAAGGAGAATCATTGCCAGAGGTAGTGAAAAAGGAGTTGACTTGGTCCTTAATTACTCAAACACTCGCAAAAAAGCACAATATTCAGCCTAGCCAGCAGGCGTTGAATGAGAAGGCTCAGGAGCGCATCCAACAGATGGTTCAAGGACAGGCCCTGCCTGAAGCCGTTATGTTTCAATTAACAAAAACAATTTTGGAGGATGAGGAGCAGTTTAATAATATTGCTCAGGAAGTAACCCAAAATATGATAACTCAATTCATCAAGGACAATGTCACTCTTGATCAAAAAGCTATTTCTGATGAAGAGTTCAAAAAAGAAGTAGCCCGAATCAACAAAAAAGTTGATGAAGTCAATGATTATCTTACCCCTGAAAGTAGTGAGGAAGAAGAGTAGGGCTAATAATCCCAAACTATTTATATTTTCGGTTGAACTGATGACAGGGTACGATCGTTTCATAACAAGTTGCACAAAGAAAAAATAATCTATGTTTGATTCTAAAGAGTTCAAGAAATTTGCCATTCATAGCCAGGGTATTAATAGTGCCCACTTAGATAAGTATATGGCTACTTCAGTTCCCAATATCAATAATTTTACACCACAAGTAATAGAGGAGCGTCAAATGAATGTGGTGGGAATGGATGTCTTTTCCCGCCTCATGATGGACCGAATTATTTTTCTAGGTGTGGGCATTAATGATTATGTCGCAAATGTTGTACAGGCTCAATTATTGTTTTTGCAGTCCACTGACCCTAAGAGAGATATTCAAATGTATGTCAACAGTCCGGGTGGATCTGTAATTGCAGGCTTGGGTATGTATGACACCATGCAATATGTCTCTCCCGATGTGGGCACCATCTGCACGGGGCTAGCCGCATCTATGGGCGCTGTTTTGTTAGCCGCAGGTGCAAAGGGCAAACGGTCTATTTTACCTCATGCGAGAGCTATGATTCACCAACCCATGGGAGGAATGCAAGGTCAGGTGTCTGATATGGAAATCAATTACAACTTGATTAAACAACTACAAAAGAATCTGTACGATATTTTGAGTTTTCATACCGGGCAAGATTACGCAACCATTGAAAAAGATAGTGACAGAGATAATTGGATGACTGCAGAAGAGTCTAAGAGTTACGGTTTGGTCGATGAGGTGTTGGATACTCCGGTGACTCGTCAGAAGAAAAACGATGAGAAATAGAGTATCGATCGATTGATTGATAGTCCAGAAAAAGTATAGATATGAAATCGACAGAAGAAGGAGTAAGGTGTTCATTTTGTGGGAGAGACAAGAGTGAAGCTCTGATTCTAATTGCAGGGATACAAGGGCATATTTGTGAAGTCTGTGTAGAACAGGCCCACGAAATTATACAGGATGAAATCAAAGGGGGTGGAGTATCTCAAATCGGGGGTGAATTTACATTGCCTGGAAATGTCACTCCGGCGCAAATCATGAAATATTTAGACGAATATGTCATTGGTCAGAACGATGCGAAGAAATTCTTATCCGTAGCTGTTTATAACCACTACAAGAGGATTAATAGCGACCAGGACGATGTGGAAATTGAAAAGTCAAATATTTTATTTGCCGGTCCAACGGGTACGGGAAAAACGTTGCTGGCTAAAACTATCGCAAACTTTTTGAATGTTCCATTTGCCATCGTAGATGCTACAGTGTTTACAGAAGCGGGATATGTTGGCGAAGACGTGGAGAGTATGTTGAGCCGATTGTTGCAAGTCTGCGATTTTAATGTAGGTGCTGCAGAGCACGGAATTGTTTATGTCGACGAATTGGATAAAATTGCGCGCAAGAGCGATAATCCATCAATTACCCGGGATGTGTCAGGAGAGGGGGTTCAACAAGCTCTTCTCAAAATGCTGGAGGGGACAGAAGTCAACGTGCCCCCTCAAGGCGGAAGGAAGCATCCGGAACAAAAAATGGTGAAAGTCGACACTAAAAATATCTTGTTCATTTGTGGCGGAGCTTTTGATGGCGTTGAAAAGGTGATCGGTAGGCGCCTCAATACTTCTGTTATTGGATTTAGCGCTAAAGAGAAAGAGGAAATTGAAAAAGAGAACCTCTTGCAATACGTTACTCATCAAGATTTAAAGCATTTCGGGCTGATCCCAGAGTTGCTCGGTCGCTTGCCTGTGCTCACTCATTTGAATCCTCTCGATAAAGAAACCTTAATCAGAATTTTGACTGAACCAAAAAATGCGTTGATAAAGCAGTATCAGAAGCTTTTTGAATTTGAAGGTGTGGACTTGATTATGCAGCCGGAAGCTCTAGAACTCATTGCCGAAAAGGCTCTGGAATTTAAATTAGGTGCCAGAGGCCTTCGAAGTATCTGTGAAGCTGTGTTGACCGATGCCATGTTTGAGTTTCCAGGGAAAGAAGATGTCGATGAGTTAATTGTTGATCGCTCTTACGTGGAAAACCAGCTTTCCGGGTCAACGCTCAATAAGCTGAAGGCAGCCTAAAGGAAATGCGCCGTTATTTTTTATCAATTCAGTATAGGGGAACGCATTTTGCCGGCTGGCAAATGCAGAATAACGCATTATCTGTGCAAGAATGCGTGGAAGTTGCCCTCAATAAATTATTAGGAGAAGACGATATTTCAGTCGTGGGCTGCGGTAGAACTGATGCAGGAGTTCACGCCTCCTATTTTGTGGCCCATTTTGATGTTTTACATCCCATTGAAGACGATTCTTTTCTATATAAACTCAATAGAGTCTTATCCAAAGATATTCACATCTTGACATTTGGTGAATGTAGTGATGATTTCCATGCTCGCTTTTCTGCTGTCAGACGCACATATAAATACCTGGTAGATCTCGATTATTCCGTATTCCTTCAGGACCAGGTGTTTCACTACTCTTATAGTCGCCAAACACTAGACATTGGTAAAATGAAGGAGGCCGCTGAGCTCCTATTAGCTTATGAAGAGTTCTTTCCCTTTTGTAAAAGCAAATCTCAAACGGCTCATTACAAATGTCAGTTGTGTGAGAGTCGGTGGGAACTGGTCTCCAATCGGTATTTAATTTATACCGTGCAAGCGAATCGCTTCCTGAGAGGAATGGTTCGTTTGATTGTAGGCATGTGCCTGGGAGTGGGTAAAGGCCAAATAGAAATCGTGGAGGTTCAGCATGCGCTAGAGGTGCAAAAAAGACTGAGAAAACCGTTTTCAGCACCTGCCTGTGGGCTGTACTTATATGACATTGAATATCCGGATGGTAATATCTCTAAGTCAACCAGTGATTCACTATTTTTCCCCATTTAGGGACTTCTCTTAATCTATAGGTCTTTTTATTGATTGCACCCAATCCACTCGCCTGATATTTTTCACCAAATAAATTAAAATCAAGTTTTAAGGTTCGGCTTGCGTGGAGTCTGATCAAGTCATCCATCATATGGTAAAACAAGTCCGAGGCTTTTGACTCTTTGGCCTTGAAATTGAGAAGGGTAAAAAACCCATTGCTGTATGCAAATAGGGCCGCTGCAGATATGGATCCGTCAGATTGAGCATATACTGTTGGAAAGGCAGTCCCTCTATGCATGAGGTTATAGTGAATGCGCAACCACATATGAATATCTGTAGCTGGATCGATAGAAGAAAAGAAGCGCACTAATTCTTCCGGTTTTATATTGGAGTGGGGAAGCCAATTTTCAGCTCTGCTTTGTTCAATTCGCTCAAGCACCGCAGTATCGAAACTTTCTCGAATAATTTCATACGGTTGGGATAGGTCCAACTCGTACCAGGAGGAGGGAGTGGTGGCGTCTAGTTGTTGGAGATGAGCCTGATTAAACTCATTGAAGAGAATATCTTTGCCCAGGAATTGGTCGGGAATCGCCTGCAAAAACGTTTGAATTCTTGGTGGAGAAAGCACATGAACGCTAAAAACGCCCAACCTGCCAATTTCCCTGGGATGGATTAAAGTGGGATAATTCCAGCGGCTTTGCCCCTTTAATAAGGGCATAACACTTTCGTACTCGCCTTCTACCAGGGCGTCAAACTCTCGAGCTACATTTTTCAAAAACCAATGATAGCCAAAAACATTTCCATTTATAGCAAAATGAATACAGCTATTCCAACGCCTGACGTCAATATCTTCAAAAGGAACAAAACGAACATCCATACAATAGTTTATGAGTAGCTAACCACTAAAGTGGGCAAAAAGTTGGGAAAATTACAGCCAGTATCCCAAACTTACATATGTAATCCAGTGTCTGACCTCCGTTGAGCGGTGCATGTCAATGCCCAGTGGGCCGAGGCGGCTGCGATAAGTATAATTAAAGCCATATCCACCGAAATGATTAAAATTGGACCATTGACTGCTGGACAATTCCAGCCCGTAATTCCAACTGGTTGAAATATAATGGTCATTCCCCAAATGCCACCTTATGGATAGTTTTACATTTTGGAAGTTGGAGAGTTCTCTCAATTGTCCCCATTCATATCCATAGAACCGCTCGAAATAATTTTCATAATTGTAACCGACGCCGCCCGCATGTATCCCATATCCGTAGGTGGCTTGTGGGCCCAATTGAACACTGGAGTTCAAATTGTATTCTAAGATCAAGTTTTTTCGAAGTTGTTGGACAAATCTCGACTTCAGATGAAAGACAAAAGTAGGAACGCCGGAACCTCTTTCCAGGGGAAAAATCATTCGACCGCCTCCCTCAATTTTTCTGCCCTGAGTAGGGAAATACAAATCATTCAACTGATCATTATAGGCGCTAAAAAACACAGAGGTCGCTGGTTCGTGGTAGAGTTGAGACTCCAACCCATCCAAATCCTCACCATCGAGAAAGTTCGCTCCATTAAAGTTATAAAAGAATGATGCATAGCTAAAGCCAAGCCTGAATTGAGCTTGATTGATGAAATTGTAAAAGGAGTAGAGGCTCACTTCAGCATCGGTATAAGTAAAGCGGCCCAGACGATTTTTGTCCTTGAATATAGGTGGGCGAAAAGTGTTGGATCTAATATCTAATCCAATGCCAGGATATTCTCCCGGGCTGGCTGAAAAGGATCCAAAGAATCTTGGATTCTCAGATATGCCAACTCTTAGAAAGGTTCGGCTGGCATTCACTAATAGGTTGTCTGCAGATACACCAATTTCCGCAACAGTTTTAAAGTCGGAATCATAGTGAATACCAAAACTCGCTATCCCGGACGAAGAAGACTCCTTGACGTGAATTTCAAGATTGTATAAGTTCGAATCAATTTTTGGAGTGAGGTAGTGAATAGATTCGTAAAGGCCGGAAGCATATAGTGAGGAAATTTTTTCATCCAGACGAGTGAGATTCACCCTGCTTTGCTCAACATCTCCCAAAATAGATTGAATAAATGATTGAGTAGTATTTTCGACGCCGTAAATTTTAAGTCCCTCCACGGTTATGATTTTTTTCTTTGAGACTGACTTTACCTTATGGGGAGAAGCGTCTTTTGTCGCGGCAAGAATTTCAGGTATCATTTTTCTCGTTGCCTCCCGCCCCCGCTCGAGGAGTTTTTCCGTCTTTGAAAATGAAAATATACTCATATCACTGAGGTAGGGTCGGATGAGGATGTCACAATGCCCTCTCCTTTCGTCTGATGAGGTTAAATTGACTAGCATGCCAACTCTCTCCATGAGGTCGGCAGCATTCAGATTGTCAATGCTTTTTAGATCCGCTGTTTGTACATCGATGCAAATCAGGATATCAGCGCCCATTTTCTCTACCTCCTCGGAAGGCAAGTTGTTCAGAATACCCCCGTCCACGTGAATGGTTGAGTCTATTTGAAAGGGGGTGAAAATAGAGGGTATTGCCATGCTCGCTCGCATCGCCCAGGGGAGAATCCCATCTTCCATGATTACGATTTTCCCTTTACCCAAATCCGTCGTGGTCAATAAAAAGGGACGTTGAAAAGAATCGAATGATTGTCTGGCATGATGAGCCTGGGTCAATCGGGAGAGGTAATTCAGAATTTTGTGTCCATTATTGACTCCGCCCGGAATTTGAATCTGATTCTCTTCAATATCCAAATTCAAAAAATATCGATCCGATTTCTTTTTGAGGAAAATACTCAACTCCTCTCGCTTGGGTTTGTCACTCAATAAATCGTCCCAATCAGCTTGTTTTATTTCATTTGCAATCATATCTGTGGAATATCCGAGGGAATACATTCCACCCACTATTGCACCCATCGAAGTTCCCCCTACAAAGTGAATGGGAATACCCAGAGAGTCTAGTATTTGAAGGGCCCCGACGTGAGCCATTCCTTTGGCCCCGCCACCACTGAGTACCAGCCCCACTTTTAGACTGTTTTCAGTTTGCAGGTGGTCTTCAGTCTGAGCCCAACTTCCAGGCAAGCTGATCGAATAAAATAAGGCAGAACAAATAAATAATAATGCGAATCGAGGGCTTGACTGAAGGCACATTTCTACATGGATTTGAGAATTTAATAATATTTATGCAGAATTTACCCCTCCTTTTTCTTCTCGGGTCAAAAGCTCAGACCCTTAACTTGGGGTAAAGAGGAAATCGCTTCATTTTATGTTTTACTTTTTTCTTGATTGCTGCAATTTTTTTATCGTTTTCCGGATCAGAGAGAATCTCATTCATCCAGTCGGCAATATCTTCACAATCACTCTCCTGAAGTCCCCGAGTCGTAATAGCGGCTGTTCCCACGCGCATGCCTGAGGTAACCATCGCCTTTCTTTCATCAAAAGGAACCAGGTTTTTATTGACTGTGATCTCTGCTTTACCCAAAGCCTCCTCAGCAAGTTGACCGGTAATTTTCTTAGGTCTGAGGTCAATGAGCATGAGGTGATTATCAGTGCCCCCTGAAATAATTTTATAGCCATTATCTGAAAAAGCCTTTGCCATAGCTTTGGCATTTTTGACTACTTGTTTCTGGTAGATGGCGAAATCGGGTTTCAGGGCTTCTCCAAATGCGACTGCCTTTGCGGCAATGACGTGCTCTAGTGGACCACTTTGCATACCGGGAAAAACACCGGAGTTGAGCAGGCTACTTAAGGATTTTACCTTTCCTTTAGGCGTCGCAATACCCAGTGGATTTGGCATATCCTTCCCCACCATAATGATTCCCCCCCGAGGTCCTCGAAGTGTTTTATGAGTCGTCGAAGTTACAATATGACAATGGGGGAGGGGGTCATTGAGCAATTTTTTGGCAATAATCCCGGAAGGATGAGAAATATCAGCCAATAAAATGGCGCCTATTTCATCAGCAATTGCTCGAAATCGAGTGTAATCCCAGTCCCTGGAATAGGCAGAAGCACCACAAATAATGAGTTTGGGTTGAACTTCCAAGGCGATTTTTTCTACTTTATCCATATCAATCAGTCCCGACTCTTCTTCAACGCCGTA
Source organism: Saprospiraceae bacterium (assembly GCA_041685645.1). Lineage (GTDB taxonomy): Bacteria > Bacteroidota > Bacteroidia > Chitinophagales > Saprospiraceae > JAWLFI01. The sequence goes on from JAWLFI010000017.1 coordinate 22,135, forward strand.
AAAATGTGGCGTAAAAGTCTTTCCGGAATAGTTGACTTTGGATCCATGCGTTAAATGCCCACCGTGCGATAAATCAAAACCCAATATCTTATCGCCCGGTTGAAGGAGAGAAAGAAAGACCGCAGCATTGGCCTGTGCACCGGAATGGGGTTGCACATTGGCGTACTCTGCTCCAAATAGCTCTTTTAATCGGTCGATGGCCATCTGCTCGGATTGGTCCACAAATTGGCAGCCTCCGTAGTACCTTTTTCCCGGATACCCCTCTGCATATTTGTTGGTTAGGCAACTCCCCATGGCATTGAGGACATTTCGACTGACAAAGTTTTCCGAGGCAATAAGTTCTATGCCTTCCCTTTGCCGCTGCTCTTCTTTCTGTATGATGTCGAATATTGGATCCATAGTGCGTAATTTGTAGCTAAGATAGGATATTGCAGTGAATTACCGCAGATTTAAAGACTTTGCACGGGAGATATTTTTCATCGAGATGTAAAATTGAACTACGAGCTAGCTGTTTAGCTTCGGATGGCACAAATAATACCGTTTCAGTAATTGAGTATCGAGCTTGGCATCTGTTTCCAGCGACAGCGGCTGAATCTGTCCCCCTTTCATGAGAATTTTAATTTCGGGTGATTGTTCATTGTACAGCCGATTGGTCTCAGACCCCTGAATGATGAGTTGAGGGATGATAGCTGCCACTCCAGGAGAGGATTGAGACTCCAAATCACGAATGATTTTTATGACCTCCGATTTCGAAAAGGGCTCTTTTTGAAGATATACGCGGAAGAGGTTTCGGTGGGTCAGTCCTCGAGACAGCACCGATAAAACGGGATTGGAAGAATCGATCATACTTTTTATCCAAACATCAACATCTGTATCGTCGAGCTGGGCGTGGTTGCGCAGCATTTCCTCCGAAATCTCCTTTGGGCCTTCTTCAGCCCATTCCGAATCCAAAAAATACTCAAACGCCCGACTCGGTTGGACTGGAGTAGAGCGGGGCAGATTTTTAAAATACTGAAATAATCGCACGAGCATTTTCTCAGCACTCAAGGCCGTTTTGTGCAGATACACCTGCCAATACATCAACTTGCGAGATAGGAGGAATTTTTCAATAGAATAAATCCCCTTTTCCTCAACCACCAATTCACCCTCGTACACATTGAGCATTTTTATGATTCTGTCGTAACCGATCACCCCTTCTGCTACACCGGTATAGTAACTGTCCCGAATCAGATAATCCATCCGATCCATATCCAGCTGCCCACTGACCAGTTGATGCAAAAAGGTCTTGTGGTACTCATTGTTGAATATCTTTATCGCCAGGTCCAGAGCACCCTCAAAGGTCTGATTGAGCCGATTCATGTAGGCGAGAGTCAGTCGTTCATGAGGAACCGGAATAAAGTGGCCTTCCAATGCATGTGAATAAGGTCCATGCCCAATGTCGTGAAGCAATATAGCCAGCTGAACGCCCTCTGCCTCTTCTTCCGTTATGTTGACGTGCTTGGATTGCAAGACTTCAATCGCCTTGCGGGTCAGGTGCAGCGCACCCAATGCATGCTGAAATCGAGTGTGTACTGCGCCGGGATACACCAAATGGCTCAATCCCACCTGCTTGATTCGTCGCAAACGCTGAAAGTACGGATGCTCCACAATATCGTACAAAATACCAAAAGGCAATGTCGTAAATCCGTAAACGGGATCATTCAGAATTTTGTAGTCGCTATTCATAAGGCTAAAATAGCAGGAATCACTTGTATTCTATAATCCATCGAGCAGTTGTTTTATCGCAAATGAAATCGCCCTGTCTTCACATGGTGCCTACTTTCCTTAGTAAGACAGTTCTGGCTTGTGTTTTTTCTTTTTTATTGGGCGTGCCCCCTCGCTGGCGCTCGGGGTCGGTCCCCTACGGAGTGCCGTGCTCGAGAGGCGTAAAATTTTACGCCTCTTCTTCGCACCGCACCCCCTGCGGCGGTGCGTCCTCCGGGCACCTCACGCTTGCGCCCTTTGACCAAGGAAGCTGCGCAGTAGCGTAGTCGGTCGGGCGCTGCTTTTCCCTGAAGGCAT
>JAWLFI010000156.1:0-5892 GCA_041685645.1 Saprospiraceae bacterium
GTAGAAAACAGCTTTGGCTGCACCGACACTTGCCAAATTACCGTGGAAGACGGAGGCTGCGGAGTATTTACCATAGATAGTATCGTACCCACTCAGCCCGCTTGTAACAACCCCAATGATGGACAGCTCGAAGTCTTTGTCAGCGGCGGATCGGGTAATTACACCTACGATTGGATGCCGGACAGCCTCACGGGCATGAATCCAGCCATCGGTTTATCCGAGGGCAACTATTTTGTCACAGTCACAGATACTACCCAAAACTGCATCGCCACCGGGAGCTCATTTATTCTGGCCCCTCAGGATCTCGACTTGAGCCTGGATCTACCCACTTCCGTTTGTACCGGCGATAGTGCCACCGTACAAGTCGAAGTCAATACCGGCATCCCTCCTTTCGTTCTCAGCCTTGATGGTACAGAACTATTCAGTTTTTCCGGCGATACCAGCTTTCAGATAGCCTCCAGTGAGGTTGTCCTTCTGGTAGAAGACGCGGGCACTTGCAGCTTCACCAGCAACTTATCCTTCGACGAAATCCCACTGGCTCAGGGCCTTTTAGACCTCAATCTTTGCCCCGGAGACAGTGTAGCAGTCGGTGATTCTACATTCACAGAATCCAATCCCATCGGCATGGTTCGACTGCCCGGAGCAGCGGACAATGGCTGCGATTCCGTAGTTACTGTCAACCTCAATTTCCAGGAAACAGCTGTCGAATTCAACCTTCTTCCGCCATCCTGCGACAGTTTTCCCGTCACCACCATTGAAATCACCGAAGCTACAGGTAATCCTCCATACCTTCTTCGCCTCAATGGCAATGAAGAGACCTTGAATTCCTTACCCGTCCGACGGGAAGGTCAGATCGGAACCAATACTTTTACATTGACGAATGACGCCGGCTGCGAGAGTGAGCCCTATGAGTTTACAGGCACTGCAGTGAGCGAGCCGGAGATTTCCATAGAAGGGCCAGCGAGCATCCTCCTGGGCGACACCGCAACTCTTTTGGGCATCGGATTGGAAGGCCTTCGGGACATTCAGTGGACCCCTTCTTCACTTTTGAGTTGCGATACTTGCACCATGACCCTGACCGCCCCCACATCCACCACGACCTTCGAGCTCACCGCTGTCGATAGCAGTGGCTGTGAAGCCCTTTCGACCTTTACACTGCGCGTGATAGAGCCGGAGGAAGATTATTATATCCCCAATGTTTTTAGCCCCAACGGAGATGGAATCAATGATTATTTCACGCTTTTTGCCGCCCCGGGCAGTGCCACCATTACCTCCTTGCAGGTTTTTGATCGCTGGGGCAATCTCCTTTTTGAGCAACAAGAATTCCCCATCAATGCTCCCAATTTAGGTTGGGATGGCCGCGCCAAAGGGCAGCTTGTCAATCCCGGCGTCTATATTTACTCTTTCGAAATTTTGACCAGTGAAAATGAGACCCTATACTTCAAGGGATCTGTCACCGTTACACATTAAATTTTTGTATCTTTTTCTTTGATATTTAGGGCGTTCCCCTCGATTCGCCTACGGCGATCTCGGGGTCGCTATGCTTCGCAGCTCATTGCTCATTCGGCTCCGGCCGGCCACTCTACAAGGCAGCGCTTCGGCCGGATCTCCCTCCCTTCGGTCGGGCCTGCTTCGCAGCGCTACGCGGCCCGCGCGCAAGGCCTCAACTTTTTTTGTGATCCTCTTGTTAGGCTCCACATATTCCATTGCAAAATGAAAGTAGCCTTCGCCCCCGTTTATAAATATCAATTGCCCGAGGGGCATAGATTCCCAATGGAAAAATACGAGCTCCTCCCGGAACAATTGCTATACGATGGCACACTGACTCCGGAGAACTTTTTTCATCCGCAATTCCTTTCGGAAGACGATATTTTAAAAGTCCATACCCGCGAATACTGGCAAAAACTCAAGGATCAAACATTCAGCCGCAAAGAGGAGCGCAAAATCGGCTTCCCCATGAGAAAAGACCTCGTTGAACGCGGGAGATACATCGCCCGCGGCACCTACGAATGCGCACTGCACGCTCTGGACGATGGCCTGAGCCTCAATATTGCCGGAGGTACACACCACGCATACCCCGATCACGGTGAGGGCTTTTGCGTATTCAACGATATCGCATTGGCTATTCGACTTCTCCTGCACGAAAAAAGAATTCGCAAAGTGCTCATCGTCGATTTAGATGTCCACCAGGGTAATGGCAATGCTGCCATTTTCGCATCCGAAGAACGCGTTTTTACTTTTTCCATGCACGGCGAGAAAAACTATCCGCTGCGGAAGGAGAAGTCAGATCTCGACATTCCCTTAGCTGACGGAACCACCGGCAGCCACTATTTACCATTATTGGAGAAAGCACTGCCCCGACTCATCGATCAGGTGCAACCCGACCTCATCTTCTATCAATCCGGGGTCGATGTGATCGCCGCTGACCAACTCGGACGCTTGTCCCTCTCCCTTGCGGAATGCAGCGAGCGCGACGGCATTGTCTTTCAAGCCGCCTTTCAACATCAACTCCCGGTGGTCGCCACCATGGGAGGCGGGTACGCGCCTCGCATCGCCCATATCGTCGATGCGCATGCGAATACATTTAGAGTGGGTAAAGAAATTTTTTATTAAATACTCAGGTGGCGATATCTTTCTCGCACCGGAAGGACTCCTCAATTGTAGAAAAACCCTATTTTTATCCCTTCACTCATAAACTTTACGAAAATCATAGCACTATATGGATAGAGATGGTTGGAGTAAAGCAATTGAACAGGAGGGGGAATCCTCAAAATAATTCAAATTCCCGGAGCCACAGTTGATGACTACAATGATGAGTAAATCTCTTGTCATTTACTTATCAAACCTTTTAGATCGCGAATTTGAATTATCTTCGGTCCGTAGGGCGGAAAATGCAAGCATTTTTCTGTTCAACTACCTTTACATTTAAAGGAACGCGTCACCTATGTATATCAAAGTCATTGTACCCATTGCCATCCCGACAGCTCTGACCTATAAGGTACCCCGGGAGTGGAGAGATAAAATGAAATTTGGCATTCGCGTGGAAGTGCCCTTTGGGAAAAAGAAACGGTATGCTGCCCTACTCATTGAAACCAATGTCAGCCCGCCCGATCATCAAAACGTAAAATCTATCCTTCAACCGATTGATGATGTAGCCATCATCACAGCTCCGCAATTGCGACTGTGGAAATGGATTGCAGATTATTATGCCTGCACCCTGGGAGAAGTAATGCATGCCGCCGTACCCGCCTCTCTGAAAATGGCCAGCGAGACCATCGTAGTCCTTCACCCTCAAATCACCCCGGACCTGACTGCCTTGAGCAATGAAGAATACCTCATTGTAGAGGCGCTGGAGGCACAGAAGGAACTCTCATTGAAAGAAGTGAGCCAAATCCTGGATAAAAAAACAACGCTCCCCCTCTTGCAGGAAATGATGAGAAAAAACATCATTATTCTCAAGGAGGAAATGAATGACCAATACAGCGAAAAGAAAGAAAAGTACCTGCGATTTCAACCGCCCTACCATCCCGAAGCAGAAGAGCTTCGCGAAGCTTTCGATGCCTGCAGCAATTCAACCCATCAAACCAATCTCCTGCTTCTGCTCACTCAGGAAGCAAGAAAAAAAGAGACCGTGTCCTGGTCCATGCTGAGTCACAAAGCAGAGGTAAGTCTTTCCGTCGCGCGAGCACTGGAAAAAAAGGGTATTGTAGAAATTATAGAGCGAACCGTCAGTCGACTGCCGGAATACGGCTCTGAAGAAGAATACTCCGATCGACTCAGTGAAGAACAACAACAGGCCCTCGAAGAACTCCTCACTCCTCACCCCTCCCCTAACGTTCACTTACTCAAGGGAGTCACCGGAAGCGGAAAAACTCAGGTGTATATAGAATGTATCCAACAAGCTATCGATCGCGGTGAACAGGTATTATACATGGTGCCGGAAATAGGCTTAACAGCGCAGTTGACTGAGCGCCTGGAAAAATGCTTTGGCAACCAGCTCGCTGTATATCACAGCAAACTCAACTCCAACGAACGCGTAGAAGTCTGGCACTCAACCCTCAAAAGAAAGAAAATAGTCCTCGCTCCCCGCTCCGGTATCCTCTTGCCCTTTCAAAATTTGGGATTGATTATTCTCGATGAAGAGCACGATCGTTCCTTTAAGCAATACGACCCCGCACCGCGATATCACGCCCGTTCTGCTGCCATCATGTACGCCGCTATGGAAAACTTTCAGGTTATTCTGGGCAGTGCTACGCCGTCCTTTGACACCTTCTACAAATCGCAAAACAGCCACTATCACTTCTCCCAATTGCGCAATCGGTACGGGGGCGTATCCATGCCGGACATAGAACTGATCGATCTCAGTGGGTCCGAACGCAGACTAAAAATGAAAGGCAGTTTTTCCGAACCTTTTTTAGAGAAAATGGAGCATCACTTGTCAGTGGGCGAGCAAATCATCCTCTTCCACAATCGCAGAGGCTACGTACCCATCATCCACTGCACGACCTGTGGATGGCATGCCATGTGTCGGCACTGCGACATCAGCTTAACGCTGCACAAAAGAGAGCGGAAATTGAAGTGCCACTACTGCGGCTATCAGCAATCCATCCTTCCTCAGTGTCCGGATTGCGGCTCTCCTTCCCTGATCGAAAAAGGCATGGGAACACAAAAGGTGGAGGACGAACTCGAAGATCTCTTTCCGCAAACCAATATTGAGCGGCTCGACTGGGATACCGCAAAGGGAAAATATAGCTTTCAAAAAATTGTGCGTCGATTCGAGCAACAACGCACGCAGATACTCATCGGAACTCAAATGGTGAGTAAGGGCTTAGACTTTGACAATGTCGGCATGGTAGGCGTGGTCGATGCAGATCAACTCCTGTTTTTTCCGGATTTTAGAACCAACGAGGTCGCTTTCCAATTGCTCACGCAGGTAGCCGGGCGCGCCGGGCGCAGACAAAAAAAGGGCTATGTATGCATTCAAACGAATAAAAGCACGCACCCCGTTCTCCAAAAGGTGCTCAGCAGGGACTACGAAGGCCTCTACCGGCAGGAGATGAAAGAACGCAAAAGTCTGGGCTATCCACCCTTTCAGCGATTGATCCAAATTGAGATTAAACACAAAAATCCGGAAAAATCACTGAGGGCCGCACATGCCCTTCATCACTTTTGCAAAGACAAAATTGAGGGCGTCCAGCATCCCCCGGCGCAAGCACCTATTCCTCGCATCTCTAACTTTTACATCTACCAATTGCAAATCAAACTGGAAGATAAAGCCAGTGTGCTGAAGCAATCGAAAGAGGTGCTGCAAGACGGCCTACTCCGACTGAAAAAAAGCCGGGGATATTCCACCGTTCGCATTAAAATAGACGTGGATCCCTATTGAAGCACTAACCGAAAGCGATCGAAACCGTCTTCATGTCTAATCTCTACAAAATACAAAGAGCGCGGCCAATCAGAAGTAGGAATAGGTCGGGATGACATAGGCCCCATCTGTTCCCACACCACCTGCCCAAAGGGGTTGATCACTCGAATTTCTTCAATTTCGTCCAGTGGACCACTCAGCTGAAAGAAATGCTCAGCGGGATTCGGGAATAGTGCATAAGAATCAGAAGAGGGGAAGACTAAAACGCGAGTATCGGTAGTTTGGCTGCTGCCATCAATATCTACAGATCGTATTCGGTACAAGTATTCTCTGCCCGCCTGCACATCCGCATCGAGATATTCAAAATCGGTTTTACCCTCTATCCAGGGCATGTCCCCGATCACAACAAATGCATTCCTTTTCTCATCGTAGCGTTCTATCTCGAAGTGAGACACATCTTCGGCCTGATCTATCTGCCAATACAAATGAGCCGCATCCTCTCTTTTTTCAGCCGAAAAATACAGGAA
>JAWLFI010000157.1:0-5855 GCA_041685645.1 Saprospiraceae bacterium
GTTGAGAATGGAGTCTTTCCCAAATAATATATTTGAATAAGAGCCCATTTACGTTCTGCGCCACTTCAAATTGCTGAATCGAATTTCAACTTTCGAATGATCGGTACTGAAATACGTCTTCACACGGGTCAGCCATTGTTTTAGCGCTCTATCTTGTATGTAGTTTCATCCTTTAAGGGTAAGCGCCCGGCAGGGCGCAAGCGTGAGGTGCCCGGAGGATGCCGGCCGCGCAGCTGGCCGGCAGTCCGCTGCAGAGCGGAGCTCTGCGAGGACGGAGCGTTCAAGCCGCGAACTCCGGAGGGGACCGACCCGACCCAAAATTTTGGGGAGGGTCACGCCCAAATTATTATTATTCATGGCTATCTTGATTTTTTAGATGTGGAGCGTGAAACGCCAAATAGTAATGTTTTAAATGGGAGGGCTTGAGGATATTTCTTATTTTTAGAAAAAATAATATAGAGTGAGTTCATTTTCATTTATCCATGCGGCTGATTTGCATATTGAAAGTCCATATAAGAGTATTGCAGATCTGAACGGGCGACTGGCCGATCGGCTGATTGAGGAGAGTCAGTCGGCTTTTCGGCGGCTGGTTGAAGTTTGTATTGCGGAGGAGGTTGACTTTTTAGTCCTGGCTGGGGATGCTTTTGATAGCGGTTCCGGTAATTTGGGTGCGCAATTGCGATTTTTGGAGGGCATGAAGCGTCTGGATGAGCAAGGGATCAAAGTGTATTTAATATGTGGAAATCACGATCCTCTGGATCAATGGTCGGATTACCTATCTTTTCCCGGTAACGTACATATATTTGGTGGAGAAGAGGTGGAACGTTTGGAATTTTATACAGGTGGACAGCTTCAAGCGGCGATTTATGGGGTTTCATATCTCACCCAGCGCGAGGATCGAAAATTGGTGAATAAGTATTCGGCTGAGGCCGAGGATCCGTTTTCGATTGGCCTACTTCACGGGAATTTTGGTTCGGACACAGGGCATGCTAATTATGCGCCCTTCACAACTGCAGAATTAAGAGCTGCTGGGATGGATTATTGGGCTCTGGGTCATATTCACAAACGGGAGGTGATCAATGAGGAGCGTCCTCTGGCGATTTATCCCGGCAATTTGCAGGGCCGACATTTCAATGAGACGGGGCGGAAAGGCTGTATGAAAGTGGAAGTGGAAGCAGGGCGAGTGTCAGACTATCAATTCCTGCCGCTGTCAGAAGTTGTTTTTGAGCGGTACACACTGGATATTACTGACATAGAGGAATTGGAGACCTTAGATCAGCGATTGAATCAATTGAGAGAGGAACTGGACTATCCGAAGGAAGTTTCAGTATTACTGCGATTGACTTTAACGGGGGCTACTCCGCTACATCGTTCGCTGGATGAGGAAGAGGTTCGGAAGTTTTGGAATCAACGATGCGGAGACTTTTCGGATGTCTTTATGTTTATCGACACCATTGTCAATACGACGCGACCGCCCATTCATATTGAAGAACGTCGGCAATCTCCTGATTTTGTGGGTTATGTGTTACGTCGCTTTGAGGAGTATGAAAAGAACCCTAAGGCTTTGCAAGAGTTGTCCGATGAAATCTTTGAAGAGTTGCGCCGATCGCAGTTTAAAAAGTACATTCCCGACTTGAGTGAGGATGAATTGAAAGAAGCGCTGGAGTTGGGTCAGTGGGAGCTCATCACATCATTAATAGAGGCATAAGTTGAGTACTCATGATTATAAAGAAAATACATATCGATGGTTACGGAATATTTCACGATCACACCATTGATGGCTTTCGACCCGGCATTAACGTATTGTATGGGCGAAATGAATCGGGAAAAAGTACATTGCTCGACTTTATTCGAATGACTTTGTTTGGCTATGAGCATTTCCACGTGGATCGAAGGCCTCCTTTGTCCGGTGGGAACCATGGCGGATCTATTGAAGTTTTATTCAGCAATGCCGGCGAGACCAGTCGATTGTATCGCTCGGGGCAGAATAACGGTATTGAGTTCCACCATCAGGGAGATGTATTCACACAGGAGGAAGTATGGAAGCGAAAACTGGATCATGCAGAGTCGGATTTGTTCAAGAATATTTACGGAATAACTCTGGATGAATTGACCGAGAAAGATCAATTGACCAAATCGCAGATGAAGGATAAAATCTTCAGCATGGGGCTGGGATTGGCCGATGTGCAACTCGGAGAAGTGCAGAAAAGCATTGAGGAGCGTGCGCAGGATATTTACAAGCCAAGAGGTCGAGTACAAATCCTGAATAACTTGAGTGATGAGATAGAGGAACTAGAGAGTGAAATCCGAGTATTGCAAGGAACGGTTACCACATTTGACGAATTGCAGCGCGAACTGGAACAATTAGAGGAAGAGAAAGCCCGAAAAGCAAAGGAAATGCAAGTGTTGCGAGTTGAAGAGCAAAAAGCGCAAATGTTGGAGCGCGTGTTCGATCGCTTTGTAGATTTTCGCGCGGCGAGTAATACCTTAGAGGAATTACCCAAGGGGCGCATTATTCCCGAGCAAATTGTGGAAGGATACGAACAAGAGCGAAAGGCAATAGACAAGGAGCAGCAGAAGCAGCGCGAACTGGAAGATAAAAGAAAGCAACTCATTAGGGAAAAAGAGGCTTTGCAATGGTTGCCTGTTTACGAAGAGGAGATGGAAGCGCTGACCTTTTTGAAGGAAAACATCAAAGTGTGCGAGGAAGCTCAAAAAACGCAGCGTCATCTTGGCGATAGTCTTCGAGATATTGAGTCGCAACAACAAGAGTTGGTCAATGCCTGGAAGGGAACCCTGAGTCGAGAATCGATATTGGACTTGAGTGGCGTTAAATTGCTATACAATAAGGCAGAGGCCAGCAAATCCAACATCGATGAGTTGGAGAATGAGGAGGAGCGCATTCGGGATCGGCAGAGTGATCTGCACCGGGAGGAGGCTACTCTTCAGGCAGAAAAAGAACAATTAGAGCAGCAACGAAATGGATTAGCTCTCAAAAGCGACAAAGAGAAAAGTGCGGCCACAGATGAAATTCGCCGCATGGCCGTTGAGATGGATAGCATGAACTTGTCCGTTTCGGGTGAGGATGGGGCACCCAAAATACTTGTAATGGTTATGCTCATTGCAGGTTTGCTTCTGGCAATTTTGGGCGGTGTTTTATCATTGGGTCATTTCGGGTTGAATCTACTGTTGATCGGCATTGGCTTACTACTTCTTATTTTGGCCATTAGTCAGTTGATGAAGAGTGGATCCTCAGGTGATTCCCTAGGAAAATGGGAGAGCCTCAGTCGCCGCCAGAAGGAAATGGAAGATCAGGTGCGGGCGTATGAGGCATATGCTGACAAGCATTTGCAATGGGCGGTGAGAAAAAAGGCGATGGAGGAGCAGGCAGAGCGTCTGCAAAGAGAGTTGGAGCAAAAAGTTGCCAGGCGAAAGGAGGAGTTCGAGCAATGGCATCGGGAGTTATTACCCACTCCGTTGCCACCGGACTGGAGCCCGGCTACTTTTTTGTCTGCAGAGCGGGATATTTCAGCCTATAAGGATTTAGAAAACCAATTGCGCGATAAGCAGGAGCGATTGGAACAAGCCCAGAAGACCATTGATAGATTTAAGTCAGTCATAGAAGTATTTCCCACTAATGCTGATGAAGATCTCATTTTGCGCGGTCGGCGCATTATTGATCAGTTGGAGTCTACGCGCGAGACCATAAAGCAAAAAGAGGATCTGAATCGCCAACTTCTGGATATTACTGCACAATTAGAGGCCGCAAAGGCCGAAGAGGAAAGGCGTTCTAAGATGTTATTGGACTGGGAGGAAGAGTACATAGAGGGCGAAATGGACTGGTCTGAACATCTAGAGTGGCAAAAGAAGTGGCAAACGGCAGATCGGGAGCGGGCTGAGGCGCGACGCGATATCGAACAGTTGACCGGGGTGGATCAGTTTGAGGCAACGGCGGAGCAGCTGAAAAGCTCCAACAAGCTGGAGTTAGAAGTGCAGTTGGGTCAAATACAGGACCGGGTAGAGGAAAAAGAAGGGCTACTGACGGAGACCGATCAGCAATTAGGTCGGATTCAGCAGCGCTGTGATCAGTTGCTTCAGCCCGATGACTTACAGAAAAAAAACAGCGCTTTGGAATCTCTTTACGAGCAGATGAAGTCCGCTCAAAAGCAATGGCTGAGTCTCAAGCTTTCAACGGCCATTTTGGAGAAGGCCAAGAAGCACTTTGAAAAAGAGAAGCAACCTCGCGTCATCACCAATTCACGTCAGTATTTTAAAACGATAACAAATGGCCGTTACACGGGCATCGAATTGTCCTTGACCGATTCAGATATTCGCTTAGAAACCGCCAAAGGTCAAGTGAAGCGTGTCGAACAGTTGAGTCGGGGTACCAGAGAGCAATTGCTGTTAGCACTTCGTCTGGGCTTGATCGCCGAGTACGAGGAGCAGGCAGAGGATCTTCCCGTTGCATTGGATGATGTTTTCGTCAATTTTGATGCCGTACGGGCGGAAAGCACGGCTAAAGTGCTGGCCGAATTTGCAAAAAACAGGCAGATTATCATTTTTACCTGTCATTCGACGACGAGGGATCTTTTCCAATCATTCAATGCGAATATTTTAGAATGGAAGCCGGAGAATGACAGCCCGGAATTGCCCTTGCATTTGACCAAAGAGTCTTAATCTGCCAGCAGGCGGAGTTTCATTTTCCGTATGCGATCCTCAAGTTGCTCACTACTCATGCGTTCGCGGAGTCGATCGACAATGATGGGAAAGGCGAAAGGCGTTGCTTTTTCCGGACGTTGGATGTACATGCTCTGCCGTTGAATTCGATCCAGGGCTGATCTCAATCGACTCTCTTCCAGCTGAAAGGTCTTTACCTCTTCAAAGCTCTGCAGAAATAACAGATTGTCCGGATCATAAGACTCAAAGACGTCAAACAAAAGCCCGGCTGAACTCTGCAGGTGTTTGTCCTTCTTCCGTTTGCCCGGATATCCCTGAAATAGTAATCCGCCGATGGATGCAATATCGCGAAACCGCCGTCGAGCCATTTCAATTTCATTGATACTGGCGCCAATATCCCGCGAAAGAAAGTCTGTGCTTAGACAGGATCGCAGGACCTCCTCGTCAATGTGAAAAGGCTGATCGGATAAGAGCTCTAGTCCGTAGTCATTCATGGCAATTGAAAAACTGATCGCTTGCTTTCTACTGAGTCGATAAGCGAGCAATGCGCCCAATCCCTCGTGAACCAATCGACCTTCAAAGGGGTACAACACACAGTGATGGCCCTCGCGATCTTCAAAATACTCGACCAAAAAGTCTGTCGATTGGGGTAAATATGACCGCTCAGCCTGCAGTTCCAGCAAGGGCACCAAAGCCTCCATTTCGGGATCCGTAATATCCCCGGATCGGAATAAATCGACCTGATGTCGGATGGCTGCCCCTAGCTGACTCGACAAGGGCATGCGACCGCCCATCCAGGAAGGCACCCTCCCCGCCCTGGATCGCGAGCGCTGAACGATAACCGTATCGGCCTGAATGCTTTTCAACTTCAAATTGCGCCCGGCAAACCAAAACACGTCGCCCACTTGTAATTGACTGATGAACCACTCTTCAATTTGCCCCAGTTTCTTACCGTTTTTGAATTTGACCTGCAAAGCCTGATCGCTCACAATTGTTCCGATCGACATGCGATGTCGCTGGCCGATACTTTTCTTGAGCACGCGCACCCGACCACTTGAATCAATACCTACTTTTCGAAATTGCTCATAGGCTTGCAGTCCATCGCCTCCTTCCATCAAAAAGTGCAGTAAGCGCTGATAGCTTTCGGAATCCAGATGTCGAAAGCAGAAAGTTTTTTG
>JAWLFI010000018.1:0-23516 GCA_041685645.1 Saprospiraceae bacterium
GCTTAATTTGGGAGGCGGAGTCGCGTATAAATATAACGAGCAATGGCAGATCGAATTCATGCCTATATTCATTTTATCTCCGTTTGCAGATGGCATGGGACCCAATAGAGACAAAATCAATTCCCTCATCCTTCAATTTCAGCTACGCAGAGCCTTACAATAGATATCTCTATTTTACCTCCGTTTTCTCTCAGACAATCTTCAATACACGGAGGATTATATAAAGGTTCGTTCTATCTTTTATCCTTGTTTATAAAACCTTCAGGTCAAGGATTTGAATGGTATTTGGCCCGCAAGCCGAAAAATGCTTGCATTTTTCAGCTTAGTATTTCAGATTTCTTTGGAGATCTCTTTTCTGGTCTTTTTTCTTGATGGAGTCTCTTTTATCGTAAACTTTTTTACCTCTAGCAAGAGCAATTTCAATCTTGATCAAGCCCCTTTCATTGACGAATAATCGCACGGGAACAATAGAAAACCCTCGTTCTTTGACTTTTTTCTGCAATTGCTTTAGCTCCCGTTTTTTCAATAGGAGTTTCCTCGGTCTCAGGGGATCGTGATTTTGGTCATTGCCGTATTTGTACTCCGAAATATGGAGTTTCCGGATCAACAATTCAGACTTCGTATTAAAATAGCAGTAGGCATCCCCCATATTCACCCCACCATGCCGCACGGATTTGACCTCTGTTCCGGTCAATTGAATGCCCGCTTCATAGAGCTTTTCCAGTTGGTATTCGAAGCTCGCTTTTCTATTTTTATATTCTATATCAGGTTCAAAAGTTTGAGCCATTCGCAGGTATTATTTTTGTTCTAAAAATCTCGTAATCTTATTAAAAAGATGTCTTCTTGCGTTATCGCCATAGATACCATGATTTCTATTAGGATACAAATAGGTATCAAATTGTTTATTTGCCCGTATCAGTGCTTTTGTCATTTCTGCGGTATGTTGAAAGTGAACATTGTCATCAGCCAGCCCGTGAACGAGTAAATATCGACCTTTCAATCGATCCACGTAAAACATAGGCGCATTGGTATCGTATCCTTTTTCATTTTGGCTATACCTTTGCATATATCGCTCGGTATAGATGGAGTCGTACCATTTCCAATTAGTGACTGGTGCAACAGCAATCGCCGCTGAGAACACATCATTTCCCTTTAAAAGAGCTAAGCTAGACAGATACCCACCATAACTCCATCCAAAGATGGAAACATTATCTGCATCTACATGAGATTGAGCCGCTAGTATTCTGGCTGCCTCAATTTGGTCTTCAGATTCGTAGTGTCCCAGTCTCTTGTATGTCAATTTTCTAAAATTTTCACCTCGAGCGCCCGTGCCTCGATTATCTACTGAGGCTACTATAAATCCCTTCTGCGCCATCATCTGAAACCACCAATAATATGACCCCTTCCAGTTATTCACGACTTGCTGACTATTGGGACCGCCGTAAACATGCATGAGAACCGGATACTGTTGAGTAGAATCAAAATCGGGAGGATAGAGAAAAAAGGCATTCAATTCTATTGAGTCCGAGCATGTAATAGTAGAGAATTCTACCGGGCGGGCATTGAATTTTTCCTTCATTTTTTTTATTCCCTCATTATCAATGAGCGATCGGGACACTTCGACATCTGTGTGCTGTAGGTGGTATACAGGTGGTGTATTGATGGTAGCATGTCGAGCGATATAATAGTTAAAATCAGAGCTAAAGGTAGCCGAGTTCCAACCCGGCAGATTGAGCAGGGTGTCTACATCTCTGGTTTTCAGAGATACAGCCAGCACCTCGCGATCCATGGGCGTGCGACTAGCCGCCTGATAAAAAAGTCGATCTGAATCGGAGTCAAAGCCGTAACATTCCGTCACATCATAGGAGCCCGGGGTGAGATTAGAAAGAAGTTTTCCCTCGTAATTGTAGAGGAATAATTGATTCCATCCCTCTCTTTCGGAGGCCCAAATCCACTGCTCCTCTTCAGGGAGGAAGATCAAGTCATCGTGGATGCTAATATAATAGGGGTTCTTTTCCTCCAGTAGCTCGCGGTAAGTATTTGTCACGGGATCATAGGCCTTGAGAATCAAGTGATTTTGCATGCGATTGAGATAACTAACAATGAGTTCATCTGTGCCCGGCATCCAGTATAATCGCGGAATATAAAAATCGTTCCACCCATCGGGAATTTCCATGGCTTTTTTGTCCTTCGTTTTCAAGTCTACTAAATACACTTGAACACTAGAGTTGGTTTCCCCTACTTTGGGGTACTTGAAGGAGTAAGTATCCGGATAGGGATCATTCCGATAGTATTTCATGGAAAATTCAGGAACCTCACTTTCATTAAACTCAATGTAAGCAATTGAACGTCCATCCGGGCTCCATTCAAAAGCACGCGTGAGTTTAAGCTCTTCCTCATAGACCCAGTCCGCTGCCCCACAAATAATTTTATTCCATTCGCCATTCTCAGTAATTGGTGTAAGTTCTCCGCTGGATAAATTTTTGATGTAGAGGTTATTTTCTTTCACAAAGGCAACCTTCTCACCTGAGGGGTCAAAAGTGGGATAGAGTTGTTTCCCGGCAGTATCCAAAGGCTGAATCTCGTTGTTCTTCCGGTCAAAAACGTAGTAAAACCCTTTCTTAGAATATCTGTAAATCTTTTCTGTATCAGTCGATAAAAGCACTTTTCTTTCATCCGGACTAAAAGTATAATCCTGAAAATCCGGGCCGCGATATCCCATGGCCTCAAGTTCTGCCCGGGAGAAGACAGATTCCGTTCGATTTCCGGTCTCAATATCATACACCTCCAGTTCCTTTTGTTGCAATTTCGTATAGTATTGGCCATCCTTCAAAAAGGAGAAATTGCCCGGCGTGGAATGCCTAAGTTGTCCACTCCCCCAAATAATATCATTGGTGAGTAAACTCTGACTCTTCACTGTCGAGAGTGTCAAGGAGCAAATAACAAGTCCGAAAATAATACGATTTATCATGAGTTCTTGCTTAACAGTTTAGGCGAAAGCCTACGCCGTGAATATTTTCTATTTCAATGGCATCATCTCGACTAAATATCTTCCGCAATCGAGAAATAAAGACATCCAGAGATCGACTTTTAAAATAATCTTCCTCTCCCCAAAATTCGATGAGGATATCTTTTCTACCCACCACTTCGTTGGGGTGCTTGAAGAATTCTTTGAGGATTTCCGTTTCCCGTTGAGTGAGTTTTTTCACTGTTTTATCCGACAAGTTTTTCAACTCAAAGGCTTGCGCCAGGAGGAGCCAATCCCCAACTTGATACACATCCTCTGCCTTATTATCGAGCACTTGACTCCGCTTGAGAAAAACTTTAATCTTGAGTTGTAGCTCTTCAATGGAAAACGGTTTGGTAATATAGTCATCTCCACCCAGTTTCAAGCCTTCTAACTTGTCCTCTTTAAGTCCTTTGGCGGTAAGGAAAATGATAGGAATATTTTTATCGACTTCTCGGATAGCTCTTCCCAGGGCAAATCCATCCATTTTGGGCAACATGACATCCAATAGAGCCAGATCAAATTCTTCTTCTTTGAATGCCTTTAATCCCGCTTCTCCGTCTGCACGATGAACCACTTCATAGCCTTCAAATTCCAGATTATCCTTTGTGAGATAACTGAGTGAAGGGTCGTCTTCGACATATAATATTTTGGGCTTTTCAGACATAATCAATCAAACTTAAGTGGGAATAAATATAAGGCATTTCGTCCCAATACCTTTTTTAGAACTTATTTCGAAGCTCCACTTATGAGCTTTGCAAATATTTTTCACATAGTAAAGTCCCAGACCAAAGCCCTTGACATCGTGGATATTGCCTTGTGGGATCCGGTAAAACTTCTCAGTAATCTTTCCGAGATGCTGGGGCTCTATACCCTTACCCTGATCTGTCACTTCTATCGAAACCCCTTCCTCCACAGCTCTAATCTCTACGGTAATCACGGGTTCTTTATCAGAGTATTTCACCGCATTGTCCACCAAATTATTGAGTAAATTGAAAAAGTGAGAGCGATCCGCTTCTATGACGATATCCTTTGGCTCACAGATCAGGGTGAATTGGCCATTCTGTGACTCTATGCGGAATTGATGGGCTTGTTTTAATTCAGAGAGAATGGATTGAACCTTCACCTCTTCTTTTTGCAACTGAAACTGATCGTTCTCCAATTTCGCCATACTCAGGACTTGTTCGACCTGTCGATTGAGTCTTTGGTTCTGATCCTGAATTATCCCCACATACGTTTTTAGTTTTTCGTCATTTTGAATTACAGGAGCCTTCCGAATCACGTCAGAGGATAATTTGATGGAAGAAATTGGAGTTTTGAACTCGTGAGTCATATTATTGATGAAATCTTTCTGCATTTCAGCCCATTTTTTTTGACTTATAATAACATAGATAGCATAAGCAAAGAAAAGCAGAGTGATCGTCAAAATGGCTGTTACTAACCATATTCGATTCATTTCCTTGAATAAATAATTTTGGCGACTGGGAAAGCGAACGGCAAAATAATAGGTGAATTCATCGTATCGCGGTAAAAGTGCCCCCCGCTGACTAACTATATCTTCCGGGTCTTTCACTACATTACAATAATTGCCGTATACCATTTCCCGGGTATGACAATCAAAAACGGCATATTCAAAATCCAATAGTATCGCATGCTCAGTAAAAGTACTGTACAGGTAGTGCTCCAGAACATTGGCATCTATTACGTCTTCCATATTGACAACGTAATAATTGGGAGCCTTTCGGATAATCAAATCATTTACAGGAAGGGTACCGTTGTTGTATTGGGTGAGTTTTGTGGCTACTTCCCGAAGTGCGATTGTCACCCTTTCATGAAACTCTTTACTTTCTTGACTCCAGCTTTGATAAATCCAAAACCCCTGCAATACCAGTATGCCGAGGATGGCTAGCACCCCTAAAATAATGACCCGAGAAATGACGCGAGAGTTCATACTACGATTTACGACAAATATAGAATTTAGAATATCATTCCAGAGGTTTAATGTGTAACTTCCAAAATTGATTCCCCTTACTGTTAGTACAATAACGTATCTTTTGATATTTTTGGGCATGGACCGAATAAAAAGATTGCTTTTTCTTTTTTGCTTACTACTCGGCCTGGTGCCATTTTCGAGTTCTGGGCAAACTGTAAATAGCTTTGAATTATTCCATCGCCTACCAAAAGCAACAACAGACAGCCTCATCAACGCAGCTCCCGAACAACTTGAGGTGGATTCCCTGCCAGACCTAAATGCCAATGGCAGGTTCGACATTGATACCGCATCATCCTCCGGAAAGGCTACATCAAAGACAAAAGAGCGAAAGCCAACTTCCCCGGAAACCGAAACTCCGGGAGTAGTTCCTCAGATACTTCAGGAAAAAAGCAATCTTATTTTCGGCACCTTCATCCTCCTGGCGCTCTATCTCACCGTTGTCATTTCCTTCAAGCGCTCTGTTGTGAATGAGATCCTGCGAGCGTTATTAAATGACAACTATCTCAACTTATTACTCAGAAAACTCCGCTCGAGAGGCCTGTCTCAGTTTATCTTTCTATACTTTTTTACGATTATCAATGCCGGCTTACTAATCTTTCTGATTTCCGAACATTCCCCCTCTGTCAATTTAGATGTAAATTTGCTCACCATAAGTGCTGTCATTGCATTCATATATCTGATTCGACATGCTACATTGTCCCTATTGGCTCAAACTTTCCCCATTAAGAAGGCCATTTTACAATTTAGCTTTACCATTTTGATATTCAATTTGTTTTTAGGCCTCATTTTATTTCCACTCAACCTTTTCATTGCGTTTTCACCGGATATATTCAAAGAGTATTTTATATATTCTTCATTGATCATCATCATCTTGTTTTACATTTCGAGACAATTACGAGGACTATTCATCGCTATGCCATATATATTCAGCTATAAGTTCCATTTTTTATTGTACCTTTGCACCATCGAAATAGCACCCTTAGCAGTGCTTTACAAGTTCTTTCAACCATATTTCAGCTAAGAAATTAAAAAGACTTGCATGGCAACGAACACAAAGAAACAGGTGTACAAACCTGTAGAGACAATTTTAGTATCTCAGCCCCAACCCCAACGATCTCCATTTTTCGGTCTCGCCGAGAAATTCGATCTAAAAATCGATTTTCGATCCTTCATCCACGTAGAAGAAGTGACGGAAAAAGAGTTTAGAAAAACAAGGATTCGCCCGAATGAGTATTCTGCTATCATTTTTACCAGTAGAAACAGCATCGATCATTTTTTCAGAATGTGTGAAGAGATGCGCATTAAAATGTCAGAAGACACGAAATATTTTTGCCTGTCTGAGGCGGTTGCTCATTATTTGCAAAAGTTTATCGTTTACAGAAAAAGGAAAGTCTTTGTTGGTAAGCGGAAAATATCAGATTTAGAGAATGCTTTAAAAAAGCATAAGAAAAATGAATCCTTTTTATTGCCGTGCTCCAATTTGGGAAGCAAGCAAGTGGTGGAATATCTCAACAAAGAGAAAATCAAGTTTCAGGAAGCCATGATGTACCGAACGGTGGCTAGTGATTTGAGCGACCTGGCTGATATCACCTATGATGTCTTGGTCTTCTTTAGTCCTCTGGGCATCGAGTCACTCTACCGCAACTTTCCTGACTTTAAACAGAATGATACCCGGATCGCTGTCTATGGCAATACGACGAGTAAAGCAGTGGAAGATAGAGGCTTAGAAATCAATATAAAAGCACCGCAACCAGAAACTCCGTCGATGACCATGGCCCTTGAGAAATATATTGTCGAGGCCAATGGTAAAAAGTAAGCTGCCAACACTTAGACCATATATTTGTTAGTACGTAAATGGTTGCAAATTGAGTTGGATTAAATCTTTTATCGAAAATTTCTCAAACGCTCCTCTACCCGGCAGTCACGCTCAAAGTGAAATGTCTGGTTTTGGCCGAGCGAATATAGCTCCTACTGAACATGCCAGAAAGGCTTCAGTTCTTTTGTTGTTCTACCCGGAGGGTTCAGAACATAATCTTTGCTTCATCAAGCGCACTTCCCGCTATCCTCAAGATCCCCATTCAGGACAAATTGCTTTTCCCGGAGGACAGGAAGAAAAACAGGATCAGAGTTTGTGGCATACTGCCCTGAGAGAAGCGAAAGAGGAAGTTGGCGTTGATCCGGATGCTGTGCGACAAATTGGTCCTTTGACTCCACTGTACATTCCCGTCAGTAATTTTTTAGTACACCCCTTCATGGGCCACGTGGAAGATGTGCCCAATTTCTCTCCACAGGAAAGTGAGGTTCAAGAAATTATAACTCCAAAAGTTTCCTCCATCTTACATCCCGGCACGATAAAGAAAACCGACTTAATAATGGGAAAGAACAAACGTTTAAAAAACGTACCGCATTTTTATTTAAAGGAAAATATCGTTTGGGGAGCCACGGCTATGATTCTAAATGAGTTTAAAGCCTGTGCGATTCAATTTACGCCTTAATTTTTGTATATTTCATGCAGTGAAATATGAACTTACATTCCATTGATATCACAACTATAGACCCAGAAAAAATCAGGATATGACACAATCCATAAAAGTATATAAGCCGAAAAATAAAGTTAGAATTGTGAGCGCTGCCTCATTGTTTGACGGGCACGATGCTGCCATCAACATCATGCGTAGGATCATGCAACAATCCGGAGCTGAAGTGATTCATCTGGGGCACAACCGATCCGTCCAAGAGATCGTAGATACGGCGATACAAGAGGATGCGCAGGCGATAGCCATCACTTCCTATCAAGGAGGACATACCGAATACTTTAAGTACATGCATGATCTATTGCGCGAAAACGGCGCAGATCACATCAAAATATTTGGCGGTGGTGGAGGCACCATTCTCCCCGAGGAGATTAAAGATCTACACGATTATGGAATCACCAGAATTTATGCGCCGGATGATGGTCGATCCATGGGACTTCAAGGGATGATCAACGACCTATTGGAGCAGTCAGATTTCCCCATTGGCGAGGATGTAGAGGCCCATGTCGAAAAACTCTCTCCTGAAAACAAAGGAATCATCGCCCGGCTAATCACCGGTGTTGAAAATTACCCGGAGGAAAGCGAGGAGTGGATGAAGAAAGTTCGGAAGATCGCCAAAACAAAGCAAACTCCGGTGCTGGGGATAACGGGTACTGGAGGTGCCGGGAAATCGAGTCTCGTCGATGAATTGATACGGCGATTCTTAATGGATTTTGAATCCAAATCCATTGCCATCATCTCTGTCGACCCATCAAAGAGAAAAACGGGAGGCGCCTTACTTGGTGACCGCATTCGCATGAATACCGTAAAGAATGATCGCGTCTTTATGCGCTCTTTGGCTACGCGGCAGTCCAATCTCGCTCTGTCAAAGCACGTGCATTCCGCCCTGGATATTCTCAAGGCGGCAGACTTTGACTTTATTATTTTAGAAACTTCGGGCATTGGCCAATCAGACACAGAAATCGTTGATCACTCCGATGTTTCGCTCTACGTCATGACCCCTGAATACGGTGCTGCAACTCAGCTGGAAAAGATTGACATGCTGGATTTTGCCGATGTTATTGCCATCAATAAGTTCGATAAACGAGGCGCACTGGATGCCTTGCGAGACGTGAAAAAGCAATATAAACGCAACCACCAATTGTGGGAGACAGATGATGAAGATCTTCCCGTTTTCGGCAGTATTGCCTCCCAATTTAACGATCCCGGGACGAACAATCTCTACCGACATATCATGCAGGTCATCGATAAAAAAACAAACAGCCAACTTGGCTCTGATTTTGAGCCCTCGCAAGAAATGAGTGAGAAGATTTACATCATTCCACCGAACAGAACCCGATATTTATCAGAAATATCGGAAAATAACAGACAGTACGGCGATTGGGTGGACAAGCAGGTGCGCCTGGCGAGAAAGTTATTTGCCCTATCGCAATCGATGGAGTTGCTGCGCGAAGAAGGAGAAGAAGAAGGCCCGGTTCACGAAAGACTATCTGAGCTCTATAGTCACTACAAAATCATGCTAGATGGTAAGGCCCGCATTATTCTCGAAGAATGGGCAGACAAACTGGAAAAGTACGGCGGAGAGGAATATACCTACACCGTTCGCGGAAAGGAAATTCGCGTTCCGACAAAAGTGGAGACCCTCTCCCACACCAAAATACCGAGAGTGTTGTTACCCAAATTTAAAGACTGGGGAGAGATCTTGAGATGGTCTCTCACTGAAAACGTGCCGGGCGAATTTCCCTACACGGCCGGAGTGTACCCATTCAAGAGATCCGGCGAAGACCCCACGCGAATGTTTGCCGGTGAAGGCGGTCCGGAAAGAACCAACCGAAGGTTTCACTATCTGTCGGAAGATATGCCCGCTGCGCGACTTTCAACAGCATTTGACTCAGTGACCCTTTATGGAGAAGATCCCGATCATCGGCCGGACATCTATGGGAAGGTGGGAAATTCCGGTGTGAGTATTTGTAGCTTAGATGACGCGAAAAAGCTCTACTCCGGATTCGATCTCTGCGATCCCAAAACCTCTGTTTCCATGACCATCAATGGGCCAGCGGCTACTATCTGCGCCTTCTTCATGAATGCAGCCATCGACCAGCAGTGTGAAAAATATATTAAAGAGCACAGTTTGGAAGACCGGGTGGAAGCTAAATTGAAGGAGCTCTATGACGACCGCGGTTTGAGTCGGCCGAAATATAGAGGGAAACTACCCAAGACAAATAACGGATTGGGCCTGATGCTTTTGGGTCTCACCGGAGATCAGATATTAGATGCTGAGGTGTATGAATCCATGAAAATCAGGGCGCTTTCTTCTGTCCGCGGAACGGTGCAGGCGGATATTTTAAAAGAGGACCAAGCTCAGAACACCTGTATTTTCTCCACTGAATTCTCACTAAAATTGATGGGAGATGTGCAGCAATACTTTATAGATAATCAGGTGAGAAACTTCTACTCCGTTTCCATTTCCGGCTATCACATTGCAGAAGCCGGTGCCAACCCGATTACCCAACTGGCTTTTACGCTGGCCAATGGGTTCACCTTTGTCGAGTACTACTTATCGCGGGGCATGAATATCAATGATTTTGCACCCAACTTATCGTTTTTCTTTTCCAATGGAGTTGATGCTGAGTATGCGGTCATTGGCAGAGTGGCCAGAAGAATTTGGGCCAAGGCGATGAAAGAAAAATACGAAGCGAACGCCAGAAGTCAAAAGTTGAAATATCACATTCAAACTTCAGGGCGCTCCCTCCACGCTCAGGAAATTAGCTTTAACGATATTCGAACGACTTTGCAGGCCTTGTATGCAATTTATGACAATTGCAACTCACTGCATACCAACGCATACGATGAAGCTATAACAACCCCAACAGAGGAAAGCGTGAGAAGAGCAGTCGCTATACAAATGATTATCAATAAGGAACTGGGACTCACAAAGAATGAGAATCCTCTGCAGGGTTCCTTCATCATTGAAGAGTTGACAGATCTGGTCGAAGAGGCCGTGCTCACTGAATTTGATCGGCTCACAGAACGCGGAGGCGTACTGGGAGCTATGGAAACCATGTACCAAAGAGGAAAGATCCAGGAAGAGAGCTTGTACTACGAGACGATGAAGCACACCGGCGAACTTCCCATTATTGGGGTGAATACCTACCTCTCAAAGGATGGGTCTCCGACGGTCCAGCCCGGAGAGGTGATCCGGGCGACGAAAGAGGAAAAAGAGGGGCAGATAGACAATCTGGAACTCTTGAAAAAAGCAAAGCAGGAAAAAAGTGCTAAAGCTTTGGAGCAACTTCAAAAAACAGCTCTGGCCAATAAGAATACTTTTGAAGAGTTAATGCAGGCTACAAAAGTAGCTTCATTAGGTCAAATCACGCACGCCCTCTATGAAGTGGGTGGGCAGTACAGAAGGAATATGTAATTATGATAAAAAATATTAGCGAGATAGCCCTGGCCTTAACAGGCGTACTTTGTTTTAGCATCTTTTTTAGCTTCAACAGTGATGACAGCGACTCCGTATTAGATCAGATCGAACTTCCGGAAGGATTTTCCATTTCTTATTTTGCGGAAGATATAACTGAAGCTCGGTCTATCGTCGTAGCCGACAATGGTTGGGTCTTCGTCAGCACGCGGCAACACGGCAGCGTATATGCTTTGAAAGATAGTAATGGCGATGGCACGGCCGATCAAAAAGTAACTCTGGTAGAGGATTGGAATCAACCCAATGGAATTGTTATATCCGGCGATGATTTGTACGTGGCTGAAATTCACCAGATTCACAAATTTGAGGGTTTGGTGAAAGATCCCACACAATCAGTGGATCCCATCGTGATTTATGATGATTTGCCTACGAACGAACACCACGGGTGGAGATTTATCAATATTGGACCCGACAATAAACTGTACACGGCCATCGGAGCACCCTGCAATATCTGTAATCGGGAGGAGGACTATTTTGCAAGTATTTCGAGGATGAATCTGGATGGCAGCGAGTTTGAAGTGGTCCAAAAGGGCATTCGCAATAGCGTGGGCTTTGACTGGGATCCACAGACGGGGTATTTATGGTTTACAGACAATAATCGCGACTGGCTCGGCGATGAACTACCGGCCTGCGAACTAAATGTAGCGACGCGAGATGGTCAGCACTTTGGTTATCCATTTTGCCATCAGGGAGATTTGCCCGATCCGAAATTTGGTAAGTTGAGAAGTTGCGATGAGTTTGTACCTCCCGCACAAAATCTGGTAGCTCACTCAGCGCCACTGGGTATTTGCTTTTTGCAAAATGCTGATGTACCAGAGCGATATACCAATAAATTACTGATGGCTGAACACGGCTCCTGGAATCGCAGTACTCTGGTGGGGTATCGCATTACTATGGTTGACATTGAGGGAGATGAGGCGACGAATTACACAGAATTTGCTACAGGCTGGCTTCAGGGAGAAAAGAAACTGGGTCGTCCGGTGGATATTACCACCTACACAGATGGAAGTTTATTGGTCACCGACGACTACAATAATGCAGTGTACAACATTCGCTACGAAAAAGAGTGAGAGCAAAAAAACCGGGTAAAAGCGCACCGCTATCACGGTGTAGATACTAGAGCATCAGTTTCCATTGTCGCCGGAGTTGAGGACCTCGACCAAAACCATTTCTATTTTGGTATCGCTCACGAGTTCCACAGTAAATTTGTGCTTACCGATTTCGACTACATCGCCCTCATCCGGAATATGACCTGAGGTCATTACGATATAGCCCGATAGCGTGGTATAATCGCCTTCCGGAATTTCTAAAAAGGGAAACAATTCGTTGATATACTGTATTTCTAAACGCCCGGATAATCGATAGGTATTTTCGTCGATTTGGTGGCCAACGTGGCCATCTTCATCGTGCTCATCCTCAATTTCACCAAAAATCTCCTCCAGTATGTCTTCCAGGGTAATCAGTCCACTGGTCCCTCCAAACTCATCCAAAACATAAGCGATGCTATTTTTCTCCCGTATAAATTTGAGCAGAAGGTCCTGGACACTCATGGCCTCTGGGACGAGGTCGATGTCCATGATCATATCCTTGATAAATCTAGGGGAGCCGATCAATTGCTGGTGGTGTACGTAGCCTAGAATATTATCAATATCTCCATCAGTAATGAGTACCCGGGAGTGTTTGGTTTCCTGAAAAACGGATGAAAGTTCAATCATGGAAGCGGAGTGATCGATATGTTTTATTTCAGTTCGGGGTACCATGACGGAGCGCACGCGGGTTTGTTTGAGATGCAGCGCATTCTTAAACATTTCCGTTTCCATCTCTTCTTCGGCCTCTGCTGCCTTATCCTGGACAAACTCCTCTAAATCGTATCGAGAAAAGTGGTTTGCCACTTTTTTCTGTTGCCCCTGAAAAAAGAACCGAAGCAATAGATGACTCGCCTGCCTCATAAACCATGCGGGGAAACCCAAAACAAAAGTAAAAAAGGACAAGGGATACACCAGAGTCGATAACAACTCATTGGAAAAGAGTCGAAATATCGTTTTGGGAATAAATTCGCCGAAGAGCAATACAATAACGGTGATTAAGACCGTCTGTGTCAAGCCCATCAGAAAGGCACTCTCCATCCAACTCATCAGCAAAGGCTCCAATACCAAACTCATCAAATAGGCAAATGCCACGAGGACAATGTTATTGCCCACCAACATCACGCTAATAAATTGGCCCGGTTTGTCGTATAATTTGGCCAGCATCCGGCCTGCACGGGAACCATCCCTGCGTCTCAATTCTACATTGAGGCGAGAAGAGGAAATAAAGGCTATTTCAGAACCTGAAAACAAACCTGATAATAATAAGGTGGCAAGAATTGCTGCTGTTAACAAGGGCTTTGCTTTTTATTGATTGTTATTGACCTACATCGGCCACCCCTTTCAGGGCTTTCATTTCCCATTCTGAGAAGTCGTCTTTGGCCTTAAATCCAAACCCGTAAAACAACTTCTCCTTACTCCTCAAGCGAGCAAACTTATCTGTGTACAACTCGGCCTTACTAATATCCCAATACAAATCTTCTGATTGAAGGGTGTCTCCTTCCGCATTGTACAATAAAACATTATCGCGTACATATATTTCATTCAAACTCCTGCGATTTTCCCCATAATCAGCAAATAACCAACTGGATATTTCACCATCTTCGCCGACAAATTCAACGCTGACACCTTCCATGAACTTGTCTGTAAAATCCCCGCTCACTCCACCCTCTCTGTGCAATAAAGGTCCCTCTACATAGGCTTGAACTACTGCCGAGTCGGAGAAAATAATGTTGGGCTCCTTCACGACCTCAATTTTGGGATCGGGGTAGTCAAAGAGTCGGTTGACATCGTCAATATCATTCTCGCAGGAGAGACAAAAGACAATTACCAGAACCATGACCGAATATCTAATCATACTGCAAAAATACAAACATTTCCGATGTTTCCGCTGACATTCGTTGGCGAGGAAAATATACTCTTATCATTCAATATTACAATAGCTGCAAGGCGGCGATATTTTTGTAGCAAACATTGACGTGAAAAAGTCTAGCTCCGCAGAAATGACATCCTAAAATTAATACCTCCTCGTGAACCCAGGAGACTGTCACATCTATTTCCTTTTGTCTAGACCTGATACGCGCGGCCCCCGCAAGGGGTGGGAAGGGAGCCTCCGGCCGCCGGGCGGAGGCTGTCCTCCCTCGGAGAGGGAAGGACGGAACCCCTGGACGACCCGACCCGAGGGCGCGCAGCGACCGAGGGATGCGGCCAAAAAAATAAAACCAGATGAGGGATAGGGGAAATTTGCATGTAAAACGGGACAAAATCCTTATCTTAGCGCACCTAATCAGGCGCAATGCCGGACAAAAGAAAGAGTTATGAAATTTACTGCTCATATCGACATCATGCCACTGGATGAATTACTGGACCCGCAGGGAAAAGCAGTGCTGAAAAATCTGCACAATATCGATATCAACGAGGTCGAGCAATTGCGCATTGGGAAGCACATCACCATGGATCTGACGGCGGATGACGCCAAGGCTGCTGAGGCCCTCGTGGAAAAAGCGTGTGAAAAGTTATTGGCCAATGTGATCATGGAGCGATATGAGTTTCGTCTGGAGACGAAAGAGAAGTAAATATGCTATACCTGGTCCCCACGCCCATCGGAAATTTAGGTGATTTGACGTATCGAGCCAAAGAAGTGCTGGGCTCTGTAGATAAAATACTGGCGGAAGATACGAGGCAGGCCAGGAAATTGCTGCGCCACTACGAAATCGACACCCCGGTGGAATCCTTCCACATGCATAATGAGCATCGGCGCCTGAATGGCGTTATAGAACAACTGCAATCGGGCATGAAAATCGCTCAAATTTCAGACGCTGGCATGCCGGGCATCTCTGATCCGGGGTATTTGCTGGTGCGAGGGTGTGTGGAAAACAATATCCCACTAACTGTCTTGCCGGGGGCTGCGGCCTTTTTGCCGGCACTGGTCGCCTCCGGGCTACCCTGTGACCGCTTTTATTTCGAGGGGTTTTTGCCTCCGAAAAAGGGGAAAAACAAACGGATCAAGTACTTGAGTGAATCAGAAGAGACCGTTGTACTCTATGAATCGCCGCATAAGATAGTCAAAACGCTGCGGCGCCTCATTGAATTTCTTGGAGCGGATCGGGCCGCCTGCCTGGCCCGAGAAATTTCAAAACTGCACGAAGAGTTTATCCGGGGTAGTTTAGAAGAAATCTGCGCTGAACTAGAGGGTCGATCCAAAATTAAAGGAGAAATTACTCTCGTAATAGAGGGGAAAAAGAAATAATAATTTGGTTGCAGATCGTTTTTCTATCTCATAGGGAGATAAAAGTTTTCAAAAAAACATCGTAAAAGAATAGTCTTTAAAAAGCCCAAAAGGGATTCGCAGCAAATGCTGCGTCAGCATTCTTATGAAGCTGCTTTTGATCTGTGAAGAAGAGCGAAACTATTTTCCCTAACAAAAGTAGCGGAAAAACGCGAAGTGATTATACCGATATATGGGGCGCTTCGCATGGCACGCTGACGGACGCTCTAAATTCAATAGGGACTTTATCAGCCTGCTCGAATCACAGTAAAGGATCGTCCGGAGCTGGTCACTGACAGAAAAACAACAGGTCAAGGAGTGATTGATAATATTATCGACGATATGATTGAAGAGAACCTGCGATTTGGTGGCGATAGTGTATTTTTTCCTGTTGAAGATTCAGAAGATTTTCTTGGACTGACTTTAGTCACGAGATACTAAGGCGTTTCGTTCCGATTGGGAATAACATAGAAAAGGCCATTTGCGATGCAAATGGCCTTTGTTGTTTTTACTAAATTATCGTCGAGAAGCCTTACCTATTCTGCCTAAAAACCCTTCACAATTCTTATGATCCGCATCCCATAAGCTCAAATCCCATATAGAACTCAGATCTTCTGGATGGACTGGATTGTGATATAGATTATTTTTCGGCAAGAATCCTCCTGTCCGCTACATATGTATAGGACGCTTTTCGGTAGCCGCCAGGGCGGCCTCCTTCATGCCCTCGCTGTAGGTCGGATGCGGATGACTCATGCGCGCCATATCTTCGGCAGAGCCTTTGAATTCCATCACAGCGACGGCCTCCATAATCAGATCTGCGGCACGGGCTCCAATAAGGTGAGCGCCCAACAATTGATCCGTTTCTTTATGAGCTATTAATTTGATCAGTCCCTCGGTATCCATACTCGCCCGGGCGCGCCCCAGCGCTTTGTAGGGAAACTTACCTACCTTGATGGGAACACCGGCCTCCTTGAGTTCCTCTTCGGACTTGCCTACTGAGGCTACCTCGGGCCAGGTATATACTACATTCGGAATGAGGTTATAGTCGATATGCGGTTGCTGTCCGGCGATCAGTTCGGCGACCAAAACGCCTTCTTCCTCCGCCTTATGGGCCAACATCGCTCCGCGAATCACATCCCCAATGGCATAAATATGCGACTTCTCCGTTTGCAACTTATCATTCACTTCGACTTGCCCCTTGTCATTCGTCTTGAGGCCGGCATTTTCCAGTTTTAGCCCTTTCGTGTAAGCGTGTCGCCCTATGGAGACCAGACAGTAGTCGGCTTTGAACTCTTGGGTGTCATCACCTTCTCTGGCTTCCGCTGTGACCGATACCGATCTCGAAGTCGTTTTGACTTTGCTTACGCCGTAGTTAAAGTGAAACTTCACGCCTAATTTCTTCATGGACTTGACCAGTTCCTTGCCACAATCCTTATCCATAGTGGCCAATGCGCGATCCATGTATTCCACCACCGTCACTTCTGTACCAATCCGAGCAAAAACAGAACCCAGCTCTAATCCAATGACACCGGCACCCACAACGACCATTTTCTTCGGCACTTTTTTTATCTCCAAAGCCTCTGTAGAAGTGATCACGCGTTTTTTATCGTACTGAAACATATCCGGCGTATTCGGCTTGGATCCCGTGGCGATCACAATGCGCTCACCGGTGATTTCATCTTTTCCTTCCTCTCCTTTATCAATCACTACTGTATGATCGTCTTTAAAACTTCCCCAACCGTGATGGACATCGATTTTATTCTTTTTCATTAAGAATTGAATGCCATCGACGTTTTCCTTCACCACGCCGGCCTTTCGCTTGATCATTTGAGGCATGTTTACGGATAGATCTTTGATATCTATCCCATGCGTTTCAAATTTATCGCGCGCAGTGTGAAAGTGCTCCGTAGAATCGAGCAAGGCCTTGGAAGGGATGCATCCTACATTCAAACAAGTCCCGCCCAAAGTATCATACTTTTCAATAATGGCTGTTTTCATACCTAACTGTGCCGCGCGAATCGCACAGACATATCCGCCCGGTCCGGAACCAATGACGATCAAATCGTACTTCATATCTTAGTTTTTATTATTGCCTCTGTCAGAAGGTCCTCTTTTCCTGTTTTTAGAGGAGGAATCCTTTCCTTTTCTATTATTATTCGACTTTCTTCCTGAGCCTTTTCGGCGACCTCGTTTAGACTTCTTCTTTTCTCTGGGCAAATCCACCACTCCCGTCACATTCGACTCAAAATCGATATCCAAATCCTCCTCCGGCATGAATGATGCACTCTGCAGGGTTTCGGGCTTCTTCCCATCCTGATTCATCGCCTTGATTTCCTTGACGCGCTCTACATCCAGACTGACCACCTGCCGGCGGCCCCTGTTGTCTTCCATCATATAATACATCTGCCGCTTAAAAATATCCATTTTAATCATATGAGCCTTGCCCTCCTCCGTAAATAACTTATCCACTTTTTTGGGGAAATCCTTCAAAGCATCCAAATAGGTATCCAACTCGTAATTCAAGCAGCATTTTAGCCGGCCGCACTGTCCGGATAGCTTGGATTGATTGATCGATAAATTTTGGTAGCGAGCCGCAGAAGTAGATACTGATTTAAAGTCGGTCAGCCAGGTAGAGCAACAAAGTTCTCGGCCACAAGGCCCCAATCCACCGATGCGCCCTGATTCCTGTCGAGCGCCGATTTGTCGCATTTCCACCTTCACCCGGAATTCGCGTGCATAGGATCTCACCAATTCCCGAAAATCTATACGCCCCTCGGCCGTGTAATAAAAAGTCGCCTTTCTGAGATCGGCGCGAAACTCCACATCCCCCACTTTCATCTCAAGGCCCAGAGTGCGCGCCATAGCCCGCGCTTTTACCATAGCCGGTTTCTCCAACTCCCGAGCCTCCTGCATCTTCCCCAGGTCGCGAGGATGAGCCACCCGAATCACTTCGTGCAAAACGGCATCTTCCTTCACCTTTTTCTTCCGCATTTGCAGGCGCACCAGCTCTCCACTCAGGGTCACCTGCCCCACATTATAGCCCCCCACATCATCGACCACGACTTTATCACCCGTCACCGCGTGCACATTTTCCGGCATCTTATAAAACTCCTTGGTCGCCCCCGATTTAAAACTCACTTCCACGATATCAAAAGCCACCGCATCGTGGATATCCATCACAGAGATCCAATCAAAAGTATTCAGTTTATTACAGCCTCCGGTAGAGCATCCACCATTGCTTTTACAGCCTTTTGGCGAACCATTTGTCGCCGTAGCACATCCTTCGCATCCCATATATTATATATTTATCAGCTACTGCCCAGTCCTCACTATCCTCCCTGTTCTCACTCCACTTCTCCCACACTTCACGCTTCATTCGACTCAGCATATCGCCTGTGTTTTCTTATTCAAAGATAGTAAAAAAACAGCCCTTCACCGATCCCATCTCATTACTTCTCAGCCGCTCAGTAGATTCATAGCCATCACATGAAAAATATTACTGTTTTATGAAGATGTATATTTTTTTGGGCGTCCCCCCCAAGGTTTTGGGGGGCGCTACGGTCGCCCGCTATCGGCTACCGGCGGTGCCGGCATCTCCCCATTGCGCCCGCCTGTCAGCGGTCGCGCAGGGGCCGGGCTCCCATCGCTGACGCGAAGCGCAAGAAAGGTTTTAATTTACCCATACCATTTATTAAAGACCACGCAGGCGGTCAAATCACCCGTGACATTCACAGCCGTGCGAAACATCCCCAAAATACGATCGATACCGACAATCACGATCAAACCATCCACAGGAATACCCGTACTCTGCAGTACCGACGCCAAAATGATGACCCCACCACCGGGAATAGCAGGCGTTCCTATAGAAGCTGAAACAACTGTAGCCGTGAGTAAAACCACATTTATGAGTCCCAATTCCACGCCGTAAACCTGAGCCATAAAAAGCACCGTAATACACTGAAATAGCGCCGTTCCATTCATATTGATGATAGCGCCAATAGGAATTACAAAATCACTGACTTTAGAAGAAACTCCCAACTTTTCATCTACCACTTTCATGGAAAGAGGCATGACGGCTGCCGAGCTGGCTGTCGAAAAAGCAAGCAGCAGCGCATCCTTTATTTTAGCGATAAACCGAAACGGATTTTTCCGCGTCGTCAGAAAGTAAATAAGCATGTAAAAAACCAAAATGAACAATAGTCCTAATAGCACGACCATCATATAATAGCCCAGCCCCAGGAAAATTTCCACACCCGTTGTGGAAACCAATGCAGCCATGAGACCAAAAACAGCATAAGGCACTAAAATCATCGCCCACCCTACAATAATCATTGATATCTTTTGAATGGATTCGATAAATCGAACGACCGGACGGGCAGTTTCTCTTTCCAGTTGTGTAAGAGCAATACCGATAATCACCGTAAAAATAACCACGCTCAGCATTTCACCACTCAGAATGGATTGCAGCGGGTTCACAGGAATCAGTCCGGAAATAGATTCGGGAATATTTATCGACACATCCTGACTTGCCTGGACCCCCAAATCAGTGGGCTCTTTACCGGAAAAGCCGCCCTGAGCGCGCACAAAGTCCCCGGGTTTAAACTGGTAAGCCAAAACAATTCCAATAATGACAGATACTACGGTGGTCAGAATGAAATAAATAAAGAGTTTGAGTCCAAATGATTTGAGATCGGCAGAGACATTGCTCACAAGCCCGGAAATAATGGAAGCAAAAATCAAGGGAATCATGATCATTTGCACCAATTTCATGAAGATATCTCCCGGCAAATTGAGCCAACTGCTCAAGGATTGGCTGAGCTCCTCAGAAACCCAGGCTGTCGAGGGGTTTAAGGCCAGGCCCACCAACACCCCCAAAATCATTCCGATGATCACCTTTAACCAAAGTCGTCCCTTTACCAGATGGCGGAGGTGTATAGTAAGATCATTTAAAGGCTTTAGTCTCATCGTATTAACAAATATATATATAATTAAAGGCATAAGAAAGCATGCCTGAATTGCAGGGAACGAAAGCTATTCAAAAGGTAGAAATCGCAGGCGGAAAGTGAGAAGTGAGACGAAAAAAAGGTCCATCCGAACGCATCCGATGAACCTTTCTTTAGTGCCCTGAACTGGAGTCGAACCAGCACGCCCAATGAAGGGCACAAGGCCCTCAACCTTGCGCGTCTACCAATTCCGCCACCAGGGCTTATTCCGCAAAATTACTACTTTCGAAGAAATAACAAATTATTTGCTGCACAATTTTCATCCGCTGATGAGCACGGGACTTTCTCTCCCTGAATGCAAAGGAATTGTCATCGCAGACCCAGAAAACTAGCCTCTGCCTTCGATGAGCATACCTTAATCTGTGCCCCGAATGGACAATTCTTCAGTCAAATGATCCATAGTGTAGCCCTCCAATCCCGGAATCACATGATGTGCTTTCTCCAATTCTTCAGCTTCGCCAATACCAATGGTCCAAAAGCCTCCTTTTAAGGCAGCTTCAACTCCTTTGGCCGCATCTTCAAAAACGATGATTTGTCGAGGGGGAAGCTCCAATCCCTCTGCTCCCAGCTCAAACACCTGGGGATCGGGCTTGGAGCGGGTGGTTTTGGTACCGTCAATCATCACATCAAATAAATCTGCAATGCCCAGCGCCTGCAATACAGTAGCCGCATTTTTACTAGCGGACCCCAAAGCGGTACGATAGCCTTCCGAACGAACTGAATGTATAAAGTCAATAGCGCCCGGAAGTGCCTCTGCTGAGGAAAGATCTCTTATCATTTCCAAATACCAGGCATTCTTCTTGCCGGCGAGAATCTCTTTATGGGCATCTGTGAGTCCAATCCCATTCCACAAGAGAATTTGATCCAGGGACTCCATTCTAGAAACCCCTTTCAGCCTTTTGTTCTGTTCCAGAGTGAGGTCCGCTCCTATCGCCTGTGCCATTTTCTTCCACGCCAAAAAGTGAAAATGGGCGGTGTCCACTATGACACCATCTAAATCAAAAATAATTCCTTTCAGTTCCACTGCTATATATTTTAATAGCCCGATTCAAAATTGATAGAACGGAGCTAAATTAAGAAAATCTAATCTTATTGTATGTTTAACACTAAGTTTTTCTGATTCCGGGGATATCAATTTTTGATTGCTATCCCAGCTCTTCAAAGATAGCTGAATCCATTGAGCCTAATCGTCAAAATTTCGCATCGATAATACTTGTGCTCTAGAGAATACGAAACTCTGATGATGACATCTACTTAGCGCCCGGCAGGGCGCAAGCGTAAGCGATGGAAAGGGGCATCCGCCGATCGGCGGATGCGTCCGAATCCCAGCCATACTTGGGTGGGAAGAGGACCGATAGCCCTGGACGTAGCGACCCTCTCGCCCCGGCGAGAGGGATACGCCCAAAAACATGAAAAATTATTGTGGATTGTGAAAGACTTCGTGTAATTCGCGGGAAAAGTGAGTGTATAAAATTTTGGCATTTGCATTCTGCTGAATACTCTCGCTCGCCTCTTGTAATAAGTTGACGACCAACTGAATCTGATGAAGATTCAGCAACTGTGCCAAACTGCGAATAGGCTTTTGCTGATCCACGGGCAACCGCAACTCATCGGCGCCCAAATATTGGCTAGTGAGAATGGCCTCGAGGGTGTTCATACCGACGCTCAACAGCTGTTTTTGCGCCTCTCGCCCCATCTTTGCAAAGTCATCGGCGCGACTCACGATATCCTCGGGGCGGCAGGTATAACAAGCGCGCATCCAATCGACAAAGGTCTGAAATCCCACATCATCGGACTGCTCCAGAGCGGCCAAGGCGGTATTTAGATTTCCATTGGCCTGGAAGGCGAGAGACTGGGCTTTATCCTCGGGAATTTGGTGTTCGGACATCAGGTAATCCTTAATCACCTCATCGGATAAGGGATCTGTGAATAGTGTGCGGCAGCGGGATTGAATGGTATTGAGAATGGCTTCGCGCTGCTCTGTCAATAGAATAATGTACATACCCGGCGGAGGTTCTTCAATAATCTTGAGCAAGCGATTGCCATCTTTTTGCAGGTATTCGGCCATCCATATAACGAGAAACTTCTCCTGGCCCTGATAACTCTTCATACCTGTAAATTCAATGATCTCATTGATTTCCATCACATTGATATTGAACTGCTTATTTTCTGCCTGCAAATACGATTGCCAGTCAGAGAGGGAGGCGAAGGGAGACTCGAGCATCATTTCGCGCCACTGCTTCATCGCATCGGCAGAACGAGAACCCGCTCCTATGACGGGAATGGTAAAGTGAAGATCGGGGTGGGATAAGTTATGCGTCTTTTTACAATTATCACATCGGCCACAGCTTTCCCCTGTTTCCGGATCTCGCTCCCGGCATAAAATAGAGGAGATCAGTGCTCGGACTAAAGGCATACCTCCTCGGCCGGCTTCCCCCACAATAAGTGTGGCATGGGGCACTCTCTCTAGTCGCACTGACTGCTGCAGTAACTCCTTGATATCTGATCGTCCGGGAATTTGGCTAAAATTCACTGCTTAATTTTGATAGGATAAAGGTAGGGAAATAAGATCAACTTTGAGAAAAGTAAAATAAAGGATGTCATCGAAAAGTGGATGAATTTCAATTTGCTAAAACCCTGACCTGATAATACTGTTGAATAGTAAAATAACACTATGCGCGTATCAGTGTACAGAAAAGCTCACTTTAATGCAGCTCACCGCATCTATCGTTCGGATTGGTCGGATGAAAAGAATGAATCGGTATTTGGCCTTTGCTCAAACCCCTATTATCACGGTCACAACTACGAATTGGAGGTAAAGGTGACGGGGGAAGTAGATTCGGAAACGGGATATTTGATCGACCTGAAGAAATTAAAAGATGTCATCAAAACGGAGGTCGAAGATCGGTTGGATCACAAAAATTTGAATGAGCAAGTCGAAGCATTTCAAGAACTCATTCCCACAGCGGAACACATCGCCTACGTGATATACGGATGGATCCGAAAGGAATTGCCCAAGGAGTTGGATTTGCAAATTAGACTGTACGAAACGCCGAGAAATTTTGTAGAATACCCCGCATCTTAAACTAGCCTGCAGTTCAGCAACTCATCCAAGCCATCGACAAGATGTAGATGTATGATAAAG
>JAWLFI010000158.1:0-5755 GCA_041685645.1 Saprospiraceae bacterium
TCCGAGGCATGAAATTTTGTATTTTGTTTGAAACTATCGCTGCCTGGATCGGAGTCTGCTGGCGAGTACCGTAGCGAACGCGGAGCCCCGGACGTAGCGACCCCCGAGGCCCTTTAGGGGCTCGAGGGGATACCGCCAAAAAAAATAAAAAAAGAGAGAGGGAAAGGGGAAATTAAGGGGTAAGGAGTGGAAAGCTATAAAAGGAATAGTATTTTTGTGAAAATTTTGGAATATGACTGAGCTGAGTAAGCATTATGAGCCTCAAAATGTAGAGGATAAGTGGTATGCGCATTGGGAAAAAGCGGGTTATTTTCACTCAGAGCCGGATGATCGTCCGTCGTATTCTGTGGTGATTCCGCCACCTAATGTAACGGGCGTGCTGCACATGGGGCATATGTTGAATAATACGATTCAGGATATTTTAGTGCGTCGGGCTCGACAGGAGGGCAAGAATGCCTGCTGGGTGCCTGGGACGGATCACGCATCGATTGCTACGGAGGCGAAAGTAGTGAAGTGGTTGAGGGATGAAAAGGCGCTGACGAAAGGCGAGATCGGGCGCGAAAAATTTATGGAATACGCCTATCAATGGACGGATAAGTATGGGGGTGTGATCTTGCAACAATTGAAGAAACTGGGTGCTTCTTGCGATTGGGACCGCACGGCCTTTACTTTGGATGAGGATCGATCAGCTCATGTGATTCAGGCATTTGTTGATTTGTATCGGAAGGGGAAGTTGTATCGCGATTATCGCATGGTCAATTGGGATCCTGAGGCCCGGACGGTATTGTCGAATGAGGAGGTGATTTACAGTGAGGAGGCT
Organism: Saprospiraceae bacterium; assembly: GCA_041685645.1. GTDB lineage: Bacteria > Bacteroidota > Bacteroidia > Chitinophagales > Saprospiraceae > JAWLFI01. The sequence continues at coordinate 821 of JAWLFI010000158.1, forward strand.
TCTCAATTGTATCATATTCGATACCAAATTTCGGGTAGTTCGGAGCATCTGACGATTGCGACGACGCGGCCGGAGACGATTTTGGCGGATACGGGGATCGCCGTGCATCCGGAGGATGAGCGATATGCGCACTTGAAAGGAAAGCGGGCGATTGTACCTTTAGTGAATCGCGAAGTGCCCATTATTTTTGACGATTATGTGGATCCCGAGTTTGGAACGGGGGCGCTGAAGATCACGCCGGCGCACGACAGCAATGATTATGCCTTGGGAAAAAAGTACGACTTGGAGGTGATATCAATGCTGGATGAGCAGGCGCGGGTCACAGAGGAAGCCGGATTGCTCGTAGGGCAGGATCGGTTTGAGGCTCGAAAAAATATACGAGAATTGCTGGAGGAAGCCGAGGCACTAGCCAAAGTAGAGGATTACGTCAATAAGGTGGGGCGCTCTGAGCGCACGCAATCGGTGGTGGAGCCTCGCTTATCGCTTCAGTGGTATGTCGATATGCAGCAATTGGCGGCGCCGGCTTTAGAAGCTGTGATGTCCGATGAAGTGGATTTCTATCCGAAGAGCCAAAAGAATCTGTATCGGCACTGGATGGAGAATATCAAGGATTGGTGTATTTCCCGCCAACTGTGGTGGGGGCATAGAATTCCGGCATATTACTATAAGGAAGAGACTTTTGTGGCTGCGAATGCAGAAGAGGCGTTGGCATTGGCTCGGGAGCATTTTGGAGATGAGCAGATCGACCTGGAGGACTTGAAGCAGGAAGAGGATGTGCTGGATACCTGGTTTAGTTCGTGGTTATGGCCGATTTCGGTATTCAATGGGTTTGAGGACAAAAAGGAATTAGACTATTATTATCCGACGAGTGCATTAGTCACGGGCTGGGATATTATTTTTCTCTGGGTGGCGCGCATGGTGATGGCGGGCTATGAATGGCAGGGGGAGCGTCCATTTGACAAGGTGTATTTCACGGGTATGGTGCGCGATAAGCAGGGCCGCAAAATGAGCAAGTCTCTGGGTAATTCTCCGGACGCTTTGAAAATGATTGATGAATACGGTGCTGATGCTGTGCGTTTTGGGATGTTGTCCTGCTCTCCGGCCGGTGGAGATTTGCTGTTTGACATGAAATTAGTGGAGCAGGGGCGCAATTTTTGCAATAAGATGTGGAACGCCTTAAAGTTGCTTCAAATGTGGGAGGCTACAGAGGAGAAGCCTAGTGATACCCAGGCGCTGGCCGAGCAGTGGATGCAGCATAGGCTGAATGCCCTGTCAGATCGACTGCCCGGTATGATGGAGCAATTCCGACTATCGGAGGCGATTATGCAACTGTATAATTTTATATGGAACGATTTCTGTTCCTGGTATCTGGAGATGATCAAGCCCGAGGAGGGGCATCAAATCAGCAATCAAACCTATGAGGCTACGCGTAGGATGTACGCTCAAATCATGGTGTTATTGCATCCTTTCCTACCCTTTGTGACAGAAGAGATATGGAGTCACCTGACTGAGGGCAAAAGCGATTGCACGCAACAACGTTTGCCGGAGGTGGGAGAGATAGATTCTCATTTGCTCGAAGACATGGAGCAAGCGCGGCTGATGGTTTCCAAAGTGCGGGAGATTCGAAATGACAAGGGGATTTCCGGTAAGGAGCCCTTAGAACTTTTATTGCACGGAGAGAGTCATCGCTTGTGGGAAGGATCGTTCCGGGCCTTGTTGATGAGAATGGGTGGACTGGGTGCATTGGGTTATGCTGATAAGCGTCCGGATCAATCGGTTTCTTTTGTGAGTGGCACCGATACCTTTTACGTTCCAATTGGAGAATTTTTGGATATCGGGGCAGAAGTAGAAAAATTGAAGAAAGATCTCGACTATGCGCAAGGATTTTTGCGATCTGTGGAAAAGAAATTGAGCAATGAGCGCTTTGTGGCGAATGCGCCGGAGGCTGTGGTAGAAAAAGAGCGCGTAAAGCAGCGCGATGGGGCAGAGCGCGTGCAAAAAATACAGGCAGCATTGGATGCCTTGCAGGGTGGAGAAAGTAAATAATGTACAACTTTTGTCAAAACGCAATGTTTCATATGTAATTCGCTGACAATTTCCTATTTTTGAAATCGTTAAGTAAACAAATCATCCGGAGTTTTCATATCCCATTTCGGATATAACTCTATAAACTCTACTGAATGAATCGATCTTCCATTCATTTTGACCGTAAAAACGGCAAACAATTCATGTCCGATTTAAGAAATCGGGTGAATTCGTATTTCGCAGAGCGAAATATTTCTACTTATGCTAACGCAAGCATGGTCATTAAGACCTTTTATATGCTCGCACTATATTTCATCCCCTATGCCCTCATGGTATCAGGTATCGTCTCATCTTTTTGGGGCATTGGCTTCATGTGGGTTCTCATGGGATTTGGTATGGCCGGATTAGGCCTGAGTGTGATGCACGATGCCAATCACAGTTCTTATTCCCAACACAAATGGGTCAACTCTAGTTTGGGGAGCATTATCAACTTTATTGGAGGGCATGCTCCGAATTGGCAGGTGCAGCACAATTTTTTGCATCATGGTTATACTAATATAGAAGGTATGGACGATGATATAAGCACCACCAGTGTGCTTCGTTTCTCCCCCAATCAAGAGTTAAAGCCCGTGCATAAGGCACAGCATATTTACGCCTGGTTTTTCTATTCTGTTATGACCTTGTACTGGGCTTTGGGTAAAGACTTTATCCAATTGCACAGATATTATCACGAAGGCTTGCCCGTGCATCCTACCAAGTCCTACGGGCGCTTGTTCCTGGAGCTCGTTGGCGTGAAGGTGTTATACTTTTCATTTGCATTGGTCATTCCATTATTGGTTTTGCCCATTGCGTGGTATTGGGTGATTACCTTTCTAGTGATTTCTCACTTTATCGCAGGATTTTCGCTGTCTTTAATTTTTCAGACGGCTCATGTGATGCCAACTTCGGAATTCCCCGAGGCGGATGAAAAGGGAAAAATTGATACACATTGGGCGATACACCAAATGCTAACAACAGCCAATTTCTCTCCCAAGAGCAAGTGGTTCTCCTGGTTGATCGGTGGGTTAAATTATCAGATTGAGCACCATTTATTTCCCAATATCTGTCATGTGCACTATCCGAAATTATCTAAAATTGTACAACAGACGGCTGAAGAGTACAATATTCCCTATCACATCCAACCTACTTTTGCGAAAGCTGTGGCGGTGCATTGGAGAATGTTATATCAATTGGGACGGAATTAGGAAATACGGCTTGAAGCTAAAATTATAGATTATCGCGTTTTACCTTTTGAAGGCTAAGGCGAGCAAAACTACTTGAGATCTCAAGTAGTTTTGTTTTTTTGTGGCTTTCTTTATCTATCCTGAAAATCATTTCATGCTGAAAACAAATCTCTGATCATATACGCGCCGGGCAAGTCCACATTATTTTTTCTTCCTTTTTGAGTACCCATCCCGCTGCAGCTTGGCGTAGCGCCCAGGAGGGGATTCCCACCAGCGTTCTCGATATTTACCGCTCATCCAGCGCTAATAGCTGAGATGAGGATTCTATTTATTTGTTACACTGCGATATTCACGTTCCAGTTCCTCGATTCTGACAGGACTCACACCGACGCGTTCGCATACCTGTCCTCCGGCGATGTTACAAATGAGTGCCGTCTCCCGAGGACTAAGTCCCGCATGAAGGGCGGCGGCGGCGACGGTGATAACGGCGTCACCAGCTCCACAAACATCCACAATGGATCTGGCCGTGGTGGGCACTCTGCCCCCTGTGCCGTTCTCACTTCGATGGTAGATTCCGGCTTCAGATAGAGTGATAAACAGGTTTTTGGCCCCCACCTTGGTTATAAAGGCATCGGCGATAGCACTGATTTCTTTTTCATTGAAGGGCCGCTCCCAGTTGGTAGCTTGGCGAAACTCCTTGAGGTTGGGCTTGAATAGATCTACTCCTGTAAAAGCTGAAAAGTTGTCCTTTTTGGGATCTACTGCGATAAAACATCCCCTCGCTTTGGCTATTTCCATTACCCGCTTTATACTGGAGGGAGTGAAAAGGCCTTTATTATAGTCCTGCAAAATGACAATCTGAGGCTGAAAACGCTCAAAAGCATCTTCCATGCGTAGGCTGAAAGCATCTAACTCATCTGCTCGTAGGGCTTCGGTCGATTCATAATCTACGCGCAATAAATGTTGTTGACGAGCAATTACCCGGGTTTTTATCGTCGTCGGCCGATGCTCAGAGGAGGTCCAGAATTGGTGACGAATGCCCGCTGCATAACAAATCTCTTTGAGCGATTCTCCCTCCTTATCTCGTCCGTGTATAGAGCAGATGCCAACTTCCATGCCCAGCTCGACAGCATTGAGAGCGACATTGGCTGCGCCACCCGGGCGATCCTCCTTCTCGGTTCTGCGAAGTACCGGTACCGGCGCCTCCGGAGAAATGCGATCTACAGCTCCGTATAAATAGCGATCTATCATACAATCGCCCACCACCAAAACTCTGCGTTGATGAAACAGTGCCCTCAAGTCCTTCATTTCTCTGTATTTAGATTTGATAATATGTAATCGACAATGCGCTTACTGGCGCCTCGCTGCATTTCAAAGTACTCTTCATTGGAGTTGCGAACCTCTTCAATCTGACTATCCTTCGAGTAGTGATTTAGAGCAGCCACCAACTCTTCCACTCGATTCACTGATCGGGCACTGCCACGTTCAATGAGGTCTGTAGCTTCGATGAATTTATGATGCCTGGGACCAAACAGAACGGGAATTCCATAGACTGCAGCTTCCAGGGTATTGTGGATGCCATCACCAAAGCCTCCACCGATATATGCGATGGTCGCGTATCGATACAATTGCGCCAAAATCCCGATTTCATTGACTAATATCATTCGCGTATCCAGAGGCGATTCCG
>JAWLFI010000159.1:0-5685 GCA_041685645.1 Saprospiraceae bacterium
CCTCTATTGTCTGGATCTGAAGCAAGCTTTTAGGGTGATGCCGCGACCTTCAAAACCCACATCTTCATCCTGCCCACACCCCAATTCTCTTTCCATCCCTTCCCTCCCTAAAAAATATTCTCATCCCGCCGTGCCCTCCATAAACCAGTGGGAAGGAGGGGGCATGGACCCGGGATCCTTTACAGAATACGGTACCGTGCAGGAAAGTAGCTCATTGCGGGTCGTAGCCCGCAATGAGGTTGAGGCTCAAAGGACTAATATCCACCCTCCCTTGTGATAGCGCTGCAAAGGGTGCCACGACTGCCGGTGGCACGCAGCCACAGGCAGGCGAGGCAGTCACCCCCGCTGGGGGGGACCGAATGAATATGGAGCCCGAAGCATAGCGCCCCGTAACGCCCGAGGGCGTTACGGGGATCACCCAAATCATTAATAAAAAGGAATGAGAAGCGGTAAGGGGAGTGATGGAAATACAACTACCTTCGGGGAGAATACGTATTTTTGGGCTTATGAAATACACCCTCCTTCTCTTCCTATTGCTGCCGGGGCAGCTTCTTCCTGCGCAGACCAGGCATGTGCAGCAGGAAGTGCAGTATGACATCCGCGCTACGCTAGACGAAAAACGGCATGAGTTGCAGAGCCAAATGCAGATTACATACATCAATCACTCGCCGGACAGCCTGACGTTTATCTATTTTCACCTTTGGGCGAATGCATACAAAGATCGAGGTACTGATTTTGCTCAACACCAATTAAAAAGGGGGAATTTAGCGTTTCATTTCAGCTCTGAAGAGGAGCGGGGCGGCTATCGGGACCTCGAATTTAGATCCGGGGAAAAGATACTTGGCAGAGAGGACACGCAACATGCCGATGTGGAAAAATTATTATTGGATCGTCCGCTAGGGCCCGGAGATACCCTTTTGCTCGATGTGGAGTTTCGCCTTCAAATACCAAAAAGCTTTTCGCGATTCGGCAGGACGCCGGAGAGTTACCAATTCACCCAGTGGTACCCCAAACCGGCCGTATATCGGGATCAGCAATGGCAGCTGCTCCCCTATCTTGATCAGGGTGAATTTTTTAGCGAATGGGGGCAGTTTGAAGTGACCTTAAATGCGCCGGCGGACTATCTGGTGGCGGCGACGGGGCAGGCGCCAAAGCAACAGCGGGAGCGCCTGATTCGGGTGGCTCAGTCCAATCAGTATTATGATGAATACCTTTCAGAAAACGAAATGCCGGAGCGGCTGAACTGGCACTTTGAAGCGCGGCAAGTTCATGATTTTGCTCTGTTTTTAGATCGGGGGTTTCGGGTGGATCATGAGAAAGCGCTCGTGGCCGGGGGGGACTCCATCGATATTTGGGCGCTCTATACGCGCAAACAAGATAAACTCTGGTCGAACGCCACCACTTATTTGAAGCGGGCGATAGACTTTTACTCCCGAGAGATTGGCCCCTACCCTTTTCCGCAAGTCACGGCCGTAGAGGGTGCACTCTCCGCCGGGGCGGGCATGGAATACCCCATGATTACGATTATTGGAGAGTCGGAGAACGCCAAAGAGCTGGATCGCGTCATCACGCACGAGGTCGGGCACAATTGGTGGTACGGTATTTTAGCCAGTAATGAGAGAACGGAGGCCTGGATCGATGAAGGTCTCAATAGTTTTTACGAACAGCTCTACATGGATCAGCACTACGAGACGCCCAAAACCCGGCTGGACAATTATTGGACTGATCGGCAGACGGGAGATGCCTACCCCATATTCTGTCATCAAGTGCACAGACACCATTGGCAAGCTCCGGGGCTGCGCGCCGAAGAATTTACGGATATCAATTATTATCTGGCGAATTATTACTGGCCTGTTGGCACCTTTATGCACTTGAGGGACTACATAGGAGAGGAAAATTTTCGGGCCGGGATGCAAAAATTCTACCAACAATTTTCATTTTCTCACTTTTCGGGTGCAGAGCTTCAGGAGTTCATGGAATCTGAATGGGAGGTGGATCTCCATTGGTTGTTTCAGAAGGGAGTCGAAGAAGGATTGGCTCCCAATTACGAATTGAGTTCTGCAAGATTCACAGATTCGAGTTGGTCGATTACGGTCGCCAATGATACGGAGGTGCCAGCGCCCGTAAGCCTGGGGTATTTCACAACAGATAGTTTTGTGGTTGTGGACTGGAATGATGGCTTCACCGGAGAAAAGACGTTTGATCTCCCTGAAATCTCTCAGGCTGAAGCCATTGTCCTCAACGGGCGCCAGCATCTGATGGAGTCAGACTATTCCGACAATCACTATCGCATGAACAGCAGCACCTACCATTGGAAAAATTGGAGAGTGGGACTGCTCACAGACTTTACCGCCACTCACCAATACCAAATATTTTTACTCCCCACGGTGAGATACAATACTTACGACCACTTACAGGTCGGGGCTACCATGCACAATCTGACCATTCCAGGTTCTGCCTTTCAGTATTATGTACAGCCTTTAATTCAGCCCTTTTCCGGTGCCTTTTCAGGAGCAGGGCGCGTCCGATGGAGTCGGGATTTGTTGTCACGGCAGTCCTCTGCTTTACATCTCCGCCTCGGCTCCGATTTTCGCAGATTCGCCTACGATGAATCAGAGGAGAACATTCACCGCTACAACAAGTGGAGTCCCTACTTGCAATTGGATTATTCGGGACCGCCGGAAAGTGAGTCGCGGCATCGCCTGGAGTTTCGAACCCATCACATCCATCAATCCCAGGCAGCTCCAGACCGCAGTCTGGGCAAAAACTATGTGATAGGAGACCTCTTCTATCTCGGGGAATGGGACCACCCTCTTTCCAGCAGCTCTGTTGAGCTGATGGGGACGCTATTACCGGATCATCAAAGATTGTGGACTAAATGGAAATATAGCCGAAAATACCGTTCAAGCTCACGCATCAGTGCCACCTTTTTTGCCGCCTGGATTCCGAATAACTACGAATCGATACCGCGAGCGGCTCGCCTGCAGGCCGGACTTTTTTCCGGAAGTCAGGATTTTCGGTTTGACGGGCACTGGCTCGGGCGCTCGGCTCCTCCGGGCAGGGGGCTCGCCGGCCTGCAAAGCTCGCTGCGGGAGGGAACGTTAAAATCTCCTCTCGCTCAGGCTTTTGAGCTCGAGTTTCTTAGTACTGTAGAATTGCGAATAGAGTCCCCTTGGTCCTGGTTGCCCATAGCGTTGTACACAGATCTGGGGTATATCAACGGGCTTCAGATTGACAGTCAGGAAAAAATTGAAGATCCCTGGCTATTTAGCCCGGGACTCAGTCTTACCTTCTTTGACCGAAGCTTTGAAGTCCATTTTCCGCTCGGTTTTTGGGATAGTAAGGTCTTACAAAATAACCGCCCTTCATATTACGATAGCTGGGACTGGCCGATTTACCTCAGCTTTAGTTTTCAATGGAGTAAGGATGCCTTTTTTGAGAGCCCCCGTTCTTTTATTGGGCTTTAGTCCGCTTTCTCCTCACCCACAAAGTCCGCGCCTGTTCCCGCTGAACGTATCGCTCTTGAAAGTCTTTGATTTGCTCGCCATCCATCGTCAAATAACCCTCCAGTTCATTGTCTATCAGCCGGGCATCGCCCAGCGCTTCATAAAAGCCCAAATTTAGGGCTGTGTCCAGCCCCTGAGTCCTGCTGAATAGAATTTGAGAGCGAGTCATTTCAATGGACTTCTTCACTTCTCCTTCCGTCAGGCTGGAGGGCAACTTTTCCAATTCTTTCCAAATACAATCATGGGCCATCTCCAGGGAGTAGCCCTCATCTATCTTCGCTTCAATAATAAGAAGGCCCGGTCCAAAATTTCCCGTGACATAGGCATCGATATGGGTAAAAATATCCGTCGCCTGATAGAGTTGCTGAAAGAATCGTGAGGATCTGCCACTAGCCAGAATATCGGTAAACACATCTGCTAGTTTATAGTCTGGATCAGCTCGTCCGCAAAGGGGGAAGCCCATAAAGAGGGCATCATGTGGCACGTCTTTTTCCACTTCAAGAAACAGCTCCCCAGAGCTTGTCAATGGAGTCGTTCCCGGCAGAACAGGTACCTGAGCGTCTCCCGGCAAAGGATCAAAATGGTGCCGAACCTTATTTTCTATCTCAGCATTTGACAGGGGAGACACAATACTCAATATGGCGTTCGTCGGCTGATAATACTGCCTATAAAATGACTGAATATCCGCTTTATTCACCGCACGGATGGCTGCTTCCGATGCGCCAATCGTAGGTATGCCGTAAGGATGATGTCCATAAATCAGTGCGTACAAATCATGCCAAACATCACCATACGGCAGGTCAATACAGGTTTCGTGAAACTCTTCAACGATCACACTTTTCTCTCGCTGGAATTTCTGAGAATTCAAGCTTAAATTATGCATGCGATCTGCTTCCAGAAAAAGGCCAACATCGATATTTTCCACGGGCACCACATCAAAATACTGAGAGTAATCGGCATGAGTAAAGGCGTTATTTTCCCCACCCGCATTCTGCAGCAGATCGTCAAAGTCAGGCACATTAGGCGTTCCTGTGAACATCAGGTGCTCCATCATGTGAGCGATGCCGGATCCCGGGGGCGTATCATTGGCAGAGCCCACCTGATACAAGATGGAAATATTGGCGAAGGGAGTCATGTGCATAGTGCGGCACACCACCTTTAGTCCATTCTTCAACTGAAAACAATGCAATGCACTCATATCTGATTTTGGTTTCATCCCGAAGATACACTCTATCCTCTTTAATATCGCAGTTCTGGTACGCGATCATCAATGGAACGAAAGTCGAAAGACATGTACACATTAAAGCGCATGATCCATCTGGATCCGTAGTGGGCCCCACTAAAAGACTCCTGTCCTATAGTGTACATCATCCCCCCAGAGAAAGTGAGTTGAGGTGTGTAGATATAAGACAGAGCGGGAAACAAACGAAGATCCTCCATCGGGTTGTCTATTACAGGACTGCCACTTTGTAAAATCAATTCAATGTCCGGACTGAAGTACACGGTGCCCGGTTGCAACTCACGGCTATTCAATGGAATTTTCATCAGAAATTTGTATCGGTACCGATTTCTGTAAATATACTCGTCACCGCGCAAAGGGGTTTTGCTCCAGCGATGTTCAAACCGAAGTCTATGGTAAATATTGAATCGCGAAAAAGGCATGACAAATGTGTATTCATGCCAAAGCCTCGGTTCTAAAATGAATGTTTTGAAGTCATCATTGCCCGGTTCAGGAGTGAAATCAAATCTCAAAACGCCACCGAAAACCGCCGAGAAGCGCTTATTGGGGATCCATTGAATCCCGTGGCGATTATACAATTGCGCCATTCGGCCCAAAAAGGGTACACCGTTGTGTTGGGTACGTCTGAAATGAAACTCTCCCGCCCAAAAGAATTTATCACTCAGTCGAAATGTTCCATAGCCACCTAACCAAAGAGAGGTTTCGGGATCGGTAAAGGTCGCTTGATCCGGACGCCCCCCATTTTGTCCGTAAAGCTCTGTGCCAAAACACAGGAAGACAAAAGAAACCAGGATGATGGAAAGGTAAATCTTGTGCATGCTGATTTTATTGATCCAAATTGAATTCCAGGTCGAACAATTCAATTAATTCTTCGGGAGATTCTCGCTCCCCCAATTCCAACTCCAACTTCTCGGTATCTGCATCCCGCAACTCCAAAAG
>JAWLFI010000160.1:0-5666 GCA_041685645.1 Saprospiraceae bacterium
ATGATACTCTGCGATGGTGGTCATGAGGCCCGGGGATTCACCGGGCAAACCCGGGCCGGGAGAAATAATCAATGCGTCGAAAGGAGGCTGAGAACGCAGTATCGCCATACTTTTCTCCGGAAAGCAAATATCGAGTTGAATATCGCCCCAAGAGCGGAGGGATTCGACCAAATTATAAGTAAATGAATCCCGATTATCGATTAAAAGCAGTCGCATGTTCACCAGCCTGATAAATCAAAAAAATAAGTTCTTTAGTCAATTCTTCCATGGATGTTTTATTTCCAAGTCCGCCTTTCGACTTGAGGTCATATTCATACAAAAGTCGAAGGACCACTCTCAATTGGTCCTTATTATAGGCCTTGGCTGCGCGCTCGTATTCTCTAAAAATAAAGGAGCTATACACGCCGATGGCTTTTTGCTGATCGCGAGGTGATTGCCCTTTCATTCCATGCAGGGCGTAAATTTTACTAAAATAAACGTATAGGCTGGCTGTGATCAACGGGAGGGGATGGTCCTTGCTGTTGGCAGCAAAATAAAAGGCCATTTTCATCGCCAAATCAGCCTTGCGATAGGAAAAGGCTTTTTGCAATTCGAATACATTGTAGTCTTTGGATATTCCGATATACTTTTGAATATCAGTCTGACTAACGGAGTTTCCCCTGGGTAAATTGAGAACTATTTTATCCAGTTCGTTGGCGACTTTACTGAGTTGGGTGCCGAGATATTCCGCGATCAGTTCAGCTTCCTTGGCTTCAATTGTCAATCCGGCTACTTTGAGGTAGTTTTCAATCCATCTGGGCATTTCGTTGTCATACACTCTCTTACTGGTGTAGAAGACCGCTTTTTCCTTTAGGAGTTTTGCTACTTTGAGACGGCCATCGATGGTTTTATTTTTGTAGCAAATCACCAGCACTGTGGATGGAGATGGCCGCTCCACGTATCTTTCAAGATCGGCAAAGCGGTCCATACTTTGCGCCTCTCTGAGAATCACCAATTGGCGTTCAGCCATCATCGGCATGCGCTGCGCCGCATCAATGACGTCTTGTGGCCGGGCGTCTTTTCCGTAAAAAATAGATTGATTAAAATCTCTTTCTTCATCGCGAAGCAGGTGGCGGCGCAATAATTCGTCAATGCGATCGATATAGAATGGCTCATCGCCCTGGAGAAAATATATCGGGGCGATATTTCCGGATTTAACCTCCCGGTTAATTTCATTCAAACTTGGGCCAGTATTCTTTGCCATTCCGCGTATAATTATCTCAGGCTGGGCTCTCTATCCTTCAACATTCTCACGATGGTATCTGCCCATTCATCCTTATCATTTAACGAAGGTACTAAATCCAATTGTTCCCCTCCGAGTTCCATAAACTCTTCTTTATATTCTACGCCAATTTCAATGGAAGTTTCGAGGCAATCGGCTACAAAAGCGGGACAAAAGACGAGAATTTTTCGATCTCCTTTTTCATATCGCTCTTCCAGGACCTTGGAGGTATATGGCTGAAGCCATGCTTCCGGTCCCAGACGTGACTGATAAGAGATGGTGAATTGATCTCGAGTGAGCTCTAGCTCTTTTGCAATGGCGAAGGCCGTGGCATGGCATTGCGCACTGTAACAGTTTTTATTTTTCGCGTGCCATTTCTGGCAACAAATGCCATTCGCCTGACAATAGTTGCCGGGGTCAGCCGACTTCACCTGAGATTGAGGGATACCGTGGAAGGAGAATATGATATGATCATAGTCTTCTAGATTGTATTGTTCTCTGCCATTATTGGCAAAGACTTGAATCATGTCTTCATCGACCGGATAGGATTGTATCCAGGAGATTTCAGGGATGACCCATTCCTTCTTGAGCACATCCATAACTTCTTCGAAAATTGAGCCCGTAGTGGCTGAAGCGTATTGAGGAAAAAGTGGAAAGATGACAATTCTATCGAGATCCGCTTTGAGCATTTCTCTCATTCCGCTTTCTATGGAGGGCTTTTGGTATCTCATCGCCAATTTCACCATCACATCAGATCCGAGGCGCTGCTGGACCTTTTCAACGAGGTTTTCGCCATAAATTTTGAGTGGGGATCCCTCTTCCGTCCAGACCATTTTATATATTTTAGAAGAAGGGCCCGACCGAAAAGGGGCAATGATTCCCTGAACGAGAAGCTGCCTGGCAAGCCAGGGGTAGGTAATGACTCGCCGATCTGTGAGAAACTCTCTCAAATATCTGTACACTGCGCCACGGGTTGGCGCATCCGGCGTGCCCAAATTGACGATAAGAACCCCTGTTTTTATATCTTTGTGCTTATTCATGATGTTGTTTTGTCCAGCGATAATGATATGTTATGAATAAAAAAATGATCTAATTGTTTAGGTCAGCGAATGTAACACAAGTTCGGCACAGAGTATAAGAAAAATCCAATGTCAAAAAAAAGGCCTTTAATTTTAGTCACTAATGATGATGGGATGTTCGCCCCGGGCATAAAAGCACTGGTGGAAGTCGCCAGAGAGTTTGGAGAAGTCGTTGTGGTGGCTCCCAACTCTCCTCAGTCAGCCATGGGGCATGCCGTCACTTTAGAGGATCCCATTCGGATCAATCGAGTAGATGCTTTTGATGGTTTAGAAGCCTATGAATGCAGCGGAACACCAGTAGATTGCGTGAAATTAGCCAAGTATAAGGTGCTCAATGGCCGAACCATAGATTTGTGCGTCAGCGGAGTGAATCACGGGTCCAATGCTTCTGTAAATATCATTTACAGCGGGACAATTTCCGCTGCCATGGAAGCTTCATTGGACAATATCCCTTCCATAGGATTTTCGCTGCTCAATTATTCATTTGATGCTGATTTCCGTCCGGCGAAAGTAGTAGCGAGAAAAATCATTTCATCTGTCATTGAAAATCCATTGCGCGACACCCGACTGCTGAACGTTAACATTCCCAATGTTTCACTGGACCAATTGAAGGGAATCAAGGTTTGTCGCCAGGCAGATGGTCGCTGGGTTGAAGAGTTTCAGGAAGGAGAAGATCCCAGAGGACAAAAATACTATTGGTTGACGGGGCGTTTTATCATTGAGGATGTGAAAGTCGGAACAGATATTCATGCTCTGGATAATCATTACGTTTCCGTGGTGCCCAGCGGACACGATCTCACAATTTACCCTGCGATAGAGAGCAACAGTGTTTTAGAAAAAATCAGACTATAACTATGAAAAGATACAGTAGTGGAACGATAGGAAAAGGAATACTCATTGGAGCCTTTGTGCCTTTCGCCGGATATTTACTGGCATATGGCGTCTTCGATTTTCTGGGTCGAATGTCGGAAAGCGGTGGGTTTTTGGAGTACAGCTCGGATTTTAGGCCTCGAACGATCGCATTAGTTGGTTTAATGTTTAACTTAATTCCCTTTCACTATTACATTCGCGAAGGAGAAACGCGCACAGTGAGGGGAGTCGTGGTTCCTACACTAGTTTATGCATTTATTTGGTTTTTCTACTTTCGCGATTCAATATTTAGTTAATGAAATACTACCTCATAGCCGGAGAGCCCTCCGGAGACCTACACGGCAGTAAACTGATAGAATCGCTTACAGATCAGGACAAATCGGCCATTTTTAGGTTTTGGGGCGGCAACTTAATGGCCGGTGCTTCCGGTGAATCGCCGGTCACTCACCTCAATGAACTGAGCTATATGGGATTTGGTGAGGTCATCATGCATCTTCCACAAATCCTCTCCAATTTTAAAAGATGCAAAAAAGACATTTTGGCATGGAAACCCGATGTCATTATTTTCATCGATTTTCCGGGGTTTAATCTCAGAATTGCGGATTGGGCGCATCGAAAGGGATTCTCCACATTTTATTACATTGCTCCGCAAGCCTGGGCCTGGAAAAAAGGTCGCATAAAAAAAATGAAGCGGGCTATAGATCATTTGTTTGTCATCCTTCCCTTTGAACGAGACTTTTTCCAAAACAACGGGGTGAAGGACGTCCATTACTATGGACACCCTCTATTAGATGTTGTGGATAAGAATCAGGAACTACCGGAAAGAGGAGAGATCCAAAACATTGCCCTGCTGCCGGGAAGCAGAGTACAGGAAATTAAGAAAATTTTGCCAGTTTTATTGGAAGTTGCGGCCCTTCGAAGTCATCAAAGTTTTCAAATTGCGACAGTCCAAAATATAGAACGGGAAGTTTACACGGCCATAATTGAATCCAGCACAGCCAAAAACGCAACGCTATTTGAAGGAGGGGTGTCTAAGTTACTTCCCCGCTGCCAGGCAGCGATAGTGACTTCCGGGACCGCTACATTGGAAACTGCACTGTATCACATTCCTCAGTTGGTGGTATATATTAGTTCATTTTTAAGCTATCAAATCGCCAAAAAAGTCATACAGGTGCCGTACATATCCCTGGTCAATTTGATTCTCGACAAGGAGGCCGTTCCCGAGCTGATCCAATCGGAATGTCGTCCCAAAATGATCAATCAAAAATTGGAAGATTTAGAGCAGAATCCCGAGACCCGCAAGCAATTGTCTGAAGACTACGAGACACTGAAAGCATTACTCGGAGAAGAAGGTGTAGCGGACAGAATTGCAGAGAGAATGATTGAAATCCTCCATTCTAAACCTATAGGAACAAGGCCTCATTTTTGAGAAAAGAGTAAACAGCCTGCCGGCATCATCGGCAGGCTGGTGATTATTTTGAGGTCTTGGTACTTGATTTTTTCTTTTTTGAAGTAGTTTTTTTCTTTTTCGCAGGCTTTTTGGTAGATTTTTTCGTCTTAAAGGCGGTTGGAATCTCTTTTTTAATGATTTTCTTCACATCCTCCAGGGTCAACTTTTCGGCTTCTTCCTGAGTCATTCTTTTCCCATCCTTCCCTTTGGGAAGTTTGACATTTTTCTTTTTAAATTTGATGAAGGGGCCCCATCTTCCATTTTGCACGCTAATACTTTCCTCGTCCCAGCGGTGAATATAGCGTTCGGCTTCTTTCTTCTTCTTCGCCTCTACCATCTCCAGAGCGGTTGCGGCATCAATATCCTCCGGATTGATTTTCTTCGGTATGTTGACGTAGAGACCGTCCCACTTCAAAAAAGGACCGAAGCGCCCTTTGCCCCGAGTTATAGGCTTATCATCCAGGAAGGTAATCGGCTCCTCTTCTTTGAGCTTTTGCTCGATTAGTGGCAAGGCCTTTTTCATATCGATTTCCATGGGATCCAGGTCTCTGGGAATGGAGACAAATTTGTCATCAAACTTTACGTAAGGACCATAACGACCAATATTGACGACCACATCTTCGCCTTTAAATTCACCAATGGTCCTGGGTAGGGCAAACAGGTCTAATGCCTCATCCAATTCTATGGTTTCTATACTCTGTCCCTTTCTCAGATTGGCATATTGCGGTTTCTCTCCTTCCTCCAGTTCGTCGGGGGTCCCAATTTGAGCGACCGGACCATATTTCGCCATTCGAACGATCAAAGTTTTGCCACTTTTGGGATCTTTTCCCAATTCTCGTTCTCCCGAAAATCTATCGGCCTCATTTTCCGTTTTCTCTATCGTTTCATGAAAAGGCTTATAAAACTTTTCCAGCATTTTCTTCCAATTCAATTCACCTTCAGCGATGATATCAAATTGCTCTTCAATACCCGCAGTAAACGAGTAGTCCATTACTTCATCGAAATG
>JAWLFI010000161.1:0-5642 GCA_041685645.1 Saprospiraceae bacterium
GTATTCTCTGCTGGACAAGCAATTTTGGCTGCTAATGCAGGAGCTACTTATGTTTCTCCTTTTATTGGCCGAATAGACGACGTCAGTTGGGATGGTATTGCACTCATAGAACAGATCGCTGATATTTATGTCAGTCAGGGTTATGACACGGAAATTTTGGCTGCTTCTATCCGTTCTGCTAAGCATATTGTAGATTCCGCGGAAGCGGGCGCAGATGTTGTGACTTGTCCCCTGGACTCAATTTTGGGTTTACTCAAGCATCCGCTTACTGATATCGGTTTGGAGAAATTCCTTGCAGATCACAATAAGGCGGGTCAGTAATTCAGTAGCCCCGATAACTCGTTCATAGCGTTTTTTATCATGGATTCAACCACCTTTTGAGGATCTGGAGCGAATTCTCCTCGTTCTCGATTGGCGAGTATTCCGTTGATACTAATGGCATGGTGCCCCATTAGGGCTGCCATGCCATAAATTCCCGATGTTTCCATTTCAAAATTGGTCACATGTAGTCCCTCGTGTTGAACCTCTGAAAGTTGACCTAAATATTGTGGGATAGCCGCTTGAAGACGTAGATTTCTACCTTGAGGGGCATAGAATCCGGGGCAGGTGATCGTTATTCCTTTTAGGCCGAGAGAAGAAAAGTGATTTAAAAGGGTGGAACTACCTGAAACAGCATAACATGTTTGCCGGGTAATTTGATTAACTTGAGCTTCGAGACTTTCTATTCTGACTGTGGTATTATGGGCATAATAATGTAAGAGAGCATCTAATCCTACGGCATATCCACTCACCACGACATCCCCCACGGCGATATCGGGATGAAGTCCTCCCGAAGTGCCCAGGCGAATAAAGCGCAAAGGGGTAATCTTCTCTTTTATCGTCCCGGATTTTAGGTCAATATTAAATAGTGCATCTATCTCGGAAAACACGATATCTATATTATCTGTCCCAATGCCGGTAGAAACGATAGAAAGAGGCTGGCCGTCAAATTCTCCTGTGACAGTGACAAACTCTCTCTGTTCTATTTGGAAATGCACCTTATCCAGGTAATTCTTCAACAAATTGACGCGTTCGGGATCCCCGACGGTAATAATTGTAGGTGCTAATTCGCCCGGTTTCGCTCCGATGTGGTATAAACCTCCTCTTTCGTTTAAAATTAATTCAGCTGCATCCATTATCTTTGATTTATGAAAAAGTGTTACTATTTATCGACCTGCGATACTTGCAGAAGGATCATAGACGATTTACAATTGCGTGAACAAGGCTTTGAGTTCCAAGATATCAAAAATCAACCTATTTCCGCGAGAGAATTGGAACAATGGAGAGAAAGTGTGAGTTCTTATGCTGATTTGTTGAATAAACGGGCTAGAATGTATAGATCTGAAGGGCTAAGGGATAAAGATTTATCCGAGGCTCAAATCAAGAAATGGATTCTGAAGGAATACACCCTGCTAAAGCGTCCAGTAATTGTTATAGAGGATCAGTTATTTATCGGGAATAGTAAAAAAGTGATTGAACGAGCAAAAGATGTGATAGATGAAGCCAAATAAGGAGGATATAGCGCGCGAAATGCGTTCATTGCAAGTTGAGATTTGCAAGGAGTTAGAAGAACTTGATGGCATTGGAAAATTCCGAGAGGATGAATGGGTCAGAGATGAAGGGGGAGGAGGTCGAACGAGAGTTTTGGAAGGGAAAATTATTGAAAAAGGAGGAGTCAATTTCTCTGCGGTCTTTGGTCCTACTCCGCAAAAGATTTTAAGGGCTTTGGGTCTGGAGGAATGCGACTTCTTTGCTACCGGTGTATCTATTGTCTTGCATCCTCACCATCCAATGATTCCCATTATACATATGAATGTTCGGTATTTTGAAATGTCCAATGGTGTGTATTGGTTTGGTGGGGGTATTGATCTGACCCCCCATTATGTCAATATGGAAGAAGCTGTTCAGTTTCACAAACAACTGAGGGAGGTTTGTGACCGACACGATCCTTCCTTCTACCATCGATTTAAGCCCTGGGCGGACAAATACTTTTACCTGCCTCACAGGGGTGAAAACAGAGGTGTAGGAGGAATATTCTTTGACAGATTGGATGAAAATAGTGAACAACTATCAAAAGAGCAATTACTTGACTTTGTATTAGATGTAGGTCGTCAATTTGTTCCAATATATCGCCCCTTGGTGCAGCAAAATCGAGATTTACCCATAAGTCCGAACCAAAAGGATTGGCAATACCATCGGAGGGGAAGATACGTGGAGTTTAATCTCGTTTGGGATAAAGGGACAAAATTCGGTCTGGATACCGGGGGACGAACGGAAAGCATTTTAATGAGCTTGCCTCCACGAGCCGCCTGGTCGTATAGCCATGAAGTTGAGCGGGATAGTCAGGAACAAAATACACTGGATATTCTTCAATTGGGGGCATTCCCACTGGTTGATTAGATATTGTCCTTTAAATCCTTAGAATTTTGGAACTTTGAGTCTGGATCCTAATGTTAACCAAATATGAGTAATTCATCTATGATTGATATTTTTCTGATTCGCCACGCCAAGGCTTCAGGGAAGACTGCTGGGGAGGAAGATTTTTCCAGGGCATTGAGCAAGCGAGGGCGAAATGATGCTCGTCTTATTGGTCAAGAATTGTTAAGGACTCACGGAAGAACCATGAGTCAGGTGCTCTGTTCCTCTTCGAAACGGACACTCCAAACTGCAGAAATGCTAGCGGCTGTTGGATTTATTAAAAGTACTGAAATTAAGCCTTATGAACAGTTATATCTGGCTGATCCAGATGAAATCACCAGGGTGATCGAAGATCATTTCCCTTTTTCAACAGATCGTATATTTTTGATTGGACACAACCCCGGCATGACTCTTTTAGCTGATTATATTCCGAATGTTCAATTAGACCATTTACCTACGGGAAGTGTGATTCATATTCAATATCCCAAAGAAAGTAAGTTCTGGGATTGGGCCAATGCTCGAGTTGAGTCAGTACTCATTCCAAAAATGTTGAAGTCGTGATGAAATGGATTCCGGTTTGCATTATCTTATTATTCGGGTTGGCTTGCGAGGATCAAAAAGTATCTGCTCCTGCCGACAGAGAAACCATGGTTTTGGTATTGCGAGATATGATGATAATTGAATCGCAGTTATCCATGGAAAAGGAAGAGGCAAGAGATAGCGTGAAAAGAGTATTGCAATCAGAACTGAAAGCTGAATATAGTTGGACTGAAAGGGATTTGGAAAGATTTGAAGTGTATTTATCGAAATATCCTGAGGAAAGCCTTGAGCTCCACGATGAAGTGCGATTGGCATTAAAGGGACTAGAGGCTGAATTATAATAATTTAGTAATAAAAAGGTATCATTCTGTCGTTAAACGGTATAATTTTCCAAATATTCACCAATTATACTGTCCAAGGTTACCATTCAATAATAATTCCTTCACATACTCTTAACCGGCAGTGAAAGCTTTCCGTCACAGGAATTGTTATTTTTGTTTAACATTTGGCTAATATTATGAGTGCAAAAGAAAAGATACTAATCGTTGATGATGAACAAGATATTTTGGAATTTATCAGCTACAATTTAAGGAAGGAGGGATTCCAGATAGAGACGGCTCTAGATGGGCTTTCTGCCTTGAAAATAGCGCCTGAGTTTCGTCCGGATCTCATTATTCTGGATATTATGATGCCGGAAATGGATGGGGTAGAAGTATGTAAAAAACTGAGGGAGAAGCCTATGTTTCAGGATACCTTAATTGCTTTCCTTACGGCGAGAAATGAGGATTATACTCAGATTTCAGCCTTGGAGAATGGTGGAGACGACTACATCACCAAGCCCATCAAGCCCGGAGTGCTCATTAGCAGAATTAAGGCATTGTTTCGCCGATCCAAACGCGGTTCCAGCAATGATGGCGATCGCCTGTTTGCAGGAGATTTGATTATAGATCGAGATAAAATGTTGATCGAAAGGGGGAATGAAGTATTTGAATTAGCGAAAAAGGAGTTCGAGTTGTTATTTCTCTTAGCCTCAAAACCGGGAAAAGTCTTTCAGCGACACGAGATTCTGAGTCAGGTGTGGGGTAGTGATGTAATCGTAGGCAATAGAACCATAGACGTTCACATCCGTAAGTTGAGAGAGAAAATTGGAAGTGAGTATATTAAGACGGTCAAAGGAGTAGGATATAAATTTGATTTTTGAATGGGAATGGTAAAGAACTTAACGCCAAGGCAAATCTCTTTTATTACCTCTATAGTTTTGACCTTGCTTTTATCTGTCATGGGCATACTTTCCATCTATTTTGGCGATAATCTGCCCGATGGAGTAATCATTTTGCTCTTTGTGATCTTAATATTTGCGAGTTCATACTTGCTTATAAGTTTCATGTTGGAACGCTATATCTACCGCAGGGTGAAGCTGATATACAAGATCATTCACAAATCTAAGACATCAGTCCAGAACAAAACAGATATAACAAAAGACCAGCATATTCTGCAGCGCGTGAGCGATGAGGTAAAAGAGTGGGCTGAATCTCAGGAGCGGGAAATTCAGTCGCTCAAAAAACTTGAAAAATATCGACGGGGCTTTTTAGGAAATGTGAGTCATGAACTAAAGACGCCGATTTTTACAATTCAGGGTTACATTCACACTTTGATTGATGGAGGGCTCTACGATGAGGAGATCAACATGAAGTACATGAAAAAAGCCGCGGCGAATGCAGAGCGACTGCAAAATATTGTCGAGGATTTAGAAGTTATTTCTCGTCTGGAAACCGGAAGTATCGCATTGGATATTACTAATTTTGATATCCGGGATTTGGCCAAAGATGTGATTTCTGATGCTCAGTTTCAAGCCGCTGAAAAAAATATCAATATCGAATTGAAGGATGGTTCTGATAAATCCTTCATGGTAAGTGCAGATCGCGATAATATAACTCAGGTTCTCAACAACCTCATCACCAACTCTATTAAATACGGTAAGGAAAACGGAAAAACTAAGATCGGTTTTTACGATATGGACAAATTCCTTTTGGTAGAAATCAGTGATAATGGAATTGGAATTGAAGAGAAGCATTTGAAACATTTGTTTGATCGATTTTATCGGGTGGATAAATCCCGATCACGTACGATGGGAGGCAGTGGCCTGGGGTTGGCAATTGTCAAGCATATCCTGGAAGCTCATAATCAAACGATAAATGTGAGAAGTACTTTAGGACAGGGTTCTACCTTTGGTTTTACCGTGGCGAAAGCCCGAAACTAATCTGCCTGCGAGTTCGCTATTCAAAAGGTAGCTCATCGATAGCCGCGCCAAAGGCAATAAAATGCGGATTAGTCAAATTCTCTTTATTGTATTTCATTTTCTCTTTCGAGGGCCATTGAATGACATTGCCGCCTGCTTCTGTTAAGACGAGTTCCGCCGCTGCCGTGTCCCATTCCATGGTTGGAGCTATGCGAGGATAAAACTCAGCTTTCCCCTGAGCAATCCTCAAAAACTTGAGAGCGCTACCCGCAGCTATCCTTTTCGGACTATTGAGTTGCTCCAATAGTGATTGTGTTGGCTCGTTGAGATGAGAACGCGAACACAACACCCGAAGTCCTTCATCTTTCCATAAAAAGGTATTCACCTGAATGGGCTCTGGAGTAGC
>JAWLFI010000019.1:0-22827 GCA_041685645.1 Saprospiraceae bacterium
AACACAGTACATTGGCGTATATGTCACCGAAACAAAAATATCTTTCCTTAACCCAAACTGCCTCTTAGCTTTTTGTGTCCGTTTTTGTGAGTAATTCCAGAATGTATAGGAATTAATGGTCCAAGGAGTTCTTATTCTAAGGTGTATAGAGAATAGAAGAATACTCACCGCAAAGTCGCAAATTCTGGATGACGCACTAGCGTTAGGACGCAGAGAAATGGAGTCTAGGAGGGAATGATTGATAGGATCTGAAGCGGTGTTGTTGAGAGGGACGCTTGGAAGTATTTGTTGAAGGTGATATGTACATTAGGGTAAGATACGTGCGGCCGTAAGTATCTACAAATTTCGATTAAACCACACCTTAGCGTCGTTACGCTGTTCCCCCAGCAATAAATTGAGTGCGTGCCGTCTAGGATTCAGGTATTTATCTAGGTGGAGAGCAGGTGCTCCTGAAACCGAATACTCTCTCAGTTGTGTGGCTCTAATCAGCTTCGAAGAGTTGCTCGACAAAGGCCTTCTTATTAAAAACCTGCAGTTTGTCAATTTCCTCGCCAACTCCGATATATTTGATCGGGATTTTAAATTGGTCACTAATGCCTATGGCGACGCCTCCCTTAGCTGTTCCGTCCAATTTGGTTAAAGCCAATGCTGTAACTTCTGTGGCTTCCGTAAACTTTTTGCATTGTTCTATGGCATTCTGTCCCGTGGTAGCATCTAATACGAGCAACACCTCATGGGGTGCGCCGGGCATGCTTTTATCCGTCGATTTTCTCATCTTGGACAACTCACGCATAAGATTAATCTTCGTGTGGAGCCGTCCGGCAGTATCGATGATAGCGACATCCAATTCATTTCGAATGGCGTGCTGAACAGTTTCGTAGGCAACGGCTGAAGGGTCGGTTTGCATTCCTTTACTGAAAAAATCACAGCCCACGCGCTGAGACCAAATTTGCAATTGATCCACAGCAGCTGCCCGAAATGTATCGCCGGCACCAATGACGACTTTTTTGCCTTTTTCTGTCCATTGGTGAGCCAGCTTCCCAATAGTTGTCGTTTTTCCCACGCCATTGACGCCAACGACCAAAACGATATATGGAGACGGTGCGTCGTCGGGAAGATTGAAGTCTTCAAGGGAATCTGTGTTGTTCTCAGAGAGCAATTGGACGATTTCGTCTCTCAGGATATTATTGAGCTCACTCGTATTCATGTACTTATCGCGAGCCACTCGCGCTTCAATGCGATCTATGATTTTGATGGTCGTTTCCAGCCCTACATCAGAGGAGATGAGGATCTCTTCGAGATCATCCAGCACTTCTTCATCCACTGTCGCTTTTCCGGCTACGGCTCTGGAAATCTTGGAAAAGAAGGATTTCTTTGTTTTATCTAAGCCCTCATCGAGGTCTTTTTTTTTCTCCTTATTGAAAAACTTGGAAAAGAAGCTCATAATAGCAATTTGGGTCAAATAAAAACAGGCTTCTCTATATAAAGAAAAGCCTGTCAAAATTAATCATAGGAAAGGGGGAGTTATTTCTTAGCAAAAAACTCCTTTACATTGTCTTTATGTACGATGACCTCTTTATAGGAATACTTACCCGTTTTGGGGTTCTTAATACTTTGAACAACTTTTACGTGCTCTTTTCCAGAGCCTGCATTGGCTGCTCTTTGAGCAACTCTTGCGTTTTTCGATACTTTTGCCATGGTTTATTTTATTTCTTTGTGAACGGTATATTTTTTCAGAATGGGGTTAAATTTCTTCAACTCAATTCTTTCAGGAGTATTTTTTCTGTTTTTGTGAGTGACATACCGGGAAGTCCCGGGCAGTCCACTTTCCTTCATTTCAGTACACTCCAAAATTACCTGAATGCGATTTCCTTTACTCTTCTTAGCCATAATACTACTTTAAACTATTACAATTTTATGTTCGGAGGAGTTCCCTTTTTCTCCAGTTTTTTAACGTAGGCATAGATGCCCATTTTGTTAATGGCCTTGAGGGCTTTGGTTGAAACCTTCAAAGTTACCCACTGATCTGTTTCCGGAACGTAAAATCTCTTTTTCTTCAAATTGGGCAAAAATCTACGTCTGGTTTTTGCATTTGAAAAAGATACGTTATTTCCCGATACAGGTCTTTTTCCGGTTAAGTCACATACACGTGCCATAGTTATAAAATTTTACTTCTTGCCAGGCAAAAAGTTGAACAATCAATTTAAATTGCCAAATACATCGGCGCTATTGTGACCTCGGCAGGATTCGAACCTGCAACCTCCTGATCCGTAGTCAGGTGCTCTATCCAATTGAGCTACGAAGCCAACGAGTTTCGGGATCTTTCAGGGATCCCTCAACTTTTGCGAGGGCAAAGATAACACTTTATAGTTTATGTTACAACTCCAGGCTTATAAATATAGAGTGTAAAGGCAAATTTTAGTGCGCTTAGCTTAGTCTATGCAAATGAACAGGCTATTTTCTCTATTTCCATCCTGCTCTATTTCCAGGATATAGGTGCTATTGCTTAATTTGCGTTCTAAATTGACCCCGAAGGATTGTTCTTGAAATATCAAGGGAAGGTACTCCTGATTCCAAACTACCCGCCCTGTGAGGTCGATGATTCTTGCTTTGATAGGAGATAGAGAAGTGGGGGTAAAGCTAAACGTAAATTCCCCGCTGTTGGGATTGGGATAAATTTCATTGAGCTGGAATTTATCTCCAATCTGAGTTGTTTCGGAGGAATCTGTTTCACAGAGTGCCTCCGGAACGCCTTTTAATGCTTCAAATACGTCTAATCGCCCCCCGCTGACTGTTATGGACTCTAAACTTTCTCTTGGTGCAGCGCTGTTTAAAATGAGTTGCTTGACTTTTAATGCGGTTTCTCTGGGAGCGATGAGTGCTTGTTCTGCCAGTTCAGGGCAGGGCGAGCTATAGAGTAAAGCAATAACTCCGCTCACCATGGGAGCAGAAGCAGAGGTCCCGCTGAATGTGCCATAAGTCCCATTTGATGTGGTCGCTTGAATATTTCGTCCCGGTGCTCCTAAATGTACAAAGTTCTGATTGTAGCCGCCTTCATCCCGGTCTTTCTCATCATTCTCCGTAGTTTTCGTTACGGTGATCTGAGCAAGTGAGCCACACAGTCCGGGCATATCTCCCTCTACGGCTATATCGACGATGCTATTGGTGGTGCTCACTACTGAGATGATACCGACATCAGACAAACTATCCAACAGACTACACCAGTTAGGAGCGTCAGAGGGGAAAATTCCATCTATGCCCAGCGAAATGTTGGCGGCTACTACAAATGCACCTTCCTTGCCCTGACTCTCATTGTAGCGCTTTCTTTGTTCATGAGCATATTCCAGTGCCGGATAAATTTCAGTATTCGTTTTCATGGACGGAGTAAGAGGCATCAGTTTAGTGTTGTAAGCTACGCCGGCAATTCCTATTCCATTATCGGAAGATGCACCCAGAATACCTGCCACCGGAGTGCCGTGAAAGCCATCAGCATGTGTGGGAAGAGTGTCTTCAAAATTCCAACCTGAGACATCATCAATATATCCATTATTGTCATCGTCAATGCCGTTATTGGGAATTTCATGAGGATTGATCCATAGCTGATTCTCTAAATCCGGGTGATCTTCTAAAAAGCCATTGTCCAAAACGGCGATAACGATCTCGTCACCTAAACCACTCTCCGTTCCATTCAATTCGTACCAGCTTCTCGTCGCTCCGATAATCGGCAGAGCCCATTGTTCGGAAAACAATTCATCGTCGGGTTCATAGCCTCTGGGCGTCGCATAGTGTACGGATTCAATGTGAATCACTCCCTGGCTGGCTTCAAGTTTCTTCCTCCATACTTGTTTTTCAATAGAATCAGTGTACAATGTATAGATATTGAACTTTTCTACGGAGACATCCCAGCCGATGCCGGCTTTTTGCGGTTGGGCTTTTCGAAGCCATTGTTCCCAGGCTGCTTTTGACTCCATCTGGATGACCAAATTGTGGTTTTGAGATGACTGAGCCACAGCTTCTGTGTTGGCTATGAGTAAGAAGAAAAGCAGACTGATATATATGCTAAAAACCTTCATAAGAGAATTTAATGTCCTAACCCTAAAAAATGCAAGCATTTTTCTCCTTGCGGGCCGAAGATAATTCAAATCCTTGATTTTGAAACAATTACAGAAAAAATAGGCAGATTGTTCTATTATTATAATACCCAACTTTGGGTATTAGGATTTGAATTATATCGAGGGTTAACCCTTTGTTAAGTTGCTATTTTTCAAAACATTATTTATACAGAGCACGATGTTTGCCATACAGGTTGTGTACAATGCAAGCTAATATAATAGCTTTGAAACGTTTTGAACTCTTTTTGATTGTTATTTTTTATAATTTATCTATTTCCAATTGCATTAAAACTTCTCCCAAGGTCTGATTATTTTCTCAAATCTTCCTTTAGTTCTCTGATATAGTCGAATCCCTTTCTCATCCTTGGGCCATACCATGAAAACATCTCTCCATCCACTAATAGGATCTTTTCTGTGGGAAGACTCCCGGATAACTCTTTTTGGTGTTTTTCTTTGAATGGGAAGGGTTCGGAAGAGAGGAAAATGTAATCGGCATCCAGCTCTTGCAATTCCTCTTTCTCGACCTGAGGGTATCTCGGTCGGTCGCCAAATACATTGTCAAACCCACAATCCGTTAGAAAGGAGTGGATATAGGTGTCATTCCCTACCACCATCCATGGTTTTCTCCAAATGACATAAGCCACTTTGATCTTTTTTTCTGCAGAGGCAACACTTTGTCGCGCCTTATTGATTCCATTCAGGCAGCTTTCTGCTTCTCCGGAGCGTCCGCAAAGTTCTCCCAACTGCACGATCATTTCTGTGGCATCATTTACCGTGTGGATATCCGACATCCAAACGGGATAGCGCTCTTGAAGGAATTCGATATCTCGGCGCGTGTTTTCTTCTTTGTTGCCAATGATCAGGTCGGGTTTCAATTCCTTTATGGTGCCTCTCTTTACCTTTTTCGTACCTCCAACTCGTATTTTATTGCGGAACCATTGTTTGGGATGGACGCAAAACTTCGTGATGCCAACGACTTCATCCTCAAGCCCGAGTTCAAAGAGTAGTTCGGTTTGGGAGGGGACCAGAGAGATAATCCGCTGCGGAGGGTGGTTAGTGAGTTGCACCTGCTGATTCATTTGGTCCTTGAAGGTCATGATTGAGTTCATTTCATTTATAACAAGTCGGGCGGGTCGGATAGTTGAATGAAAGGTACTATTTTTCTTTGGAATATAGATATTTGGGGGTGGAATCAGGGAGGATTGCTCCATGAAATCAAGTGGGGAATCAATGGGCCGACTGACTGGGAAAGTGTTAGCCAGTGGAGAAGTATTGTGTGTGGCTTGCGGGAGGCCTCCGGCAGGGATAGGAGTGGTACGGCGCGCCTGCCGGACCGATGCAGGAGTGGATCGAGGAGGCGACCGAATGGAAGCCACCGCAGATCCAGGGGCTGGAAGTGAGGTGGATGTACTGCACATCCGAGGCCTGGGTCTGAAATGATGGAGGGCGATGTGAAAAACGCAGGCCCTTACTCCTGCACGGTTCCGGCTAGCGGCGTAGGAACGGATAGCCCGTCGGCCCCGCCGAAGATCCGGTCAGCGCGATGGCTGGCGGGGCCGGCCGGCCAAATCATAAAAATTAGAGCACCGGGGCTAATCTTCGGGCTTGACATTCGCTGACTTGAACACCCGATCCCAGCGGATGCCGTTCCCCATGGATCCCTCCACGGTCGAGAAGAAAATGAATAGGGGCTGCCCCACGATATGCGTCTCCGGCACGAAGCCCCAAATCCTGGAGTCCTCGGAGTTATGGCGATTATCTCCCATCATCCAATAATAATCCCATTGAAAGGTATATTCATTCGTCTTTTGATCATTGATGTAGATGTCGTCTCCTTCCAGGCGCAAATCGTTATTCTCGTACACATTGATGATCCTTCGATAGAGCGGCAGATTTTCCTTGTTTAGGGTAATGGTGGCGCCTTTCTTTGGAATGTAAATGGGGCCAAAATTATCATAGGTCCACTCGCCTGAAATGTGGGCTGCGTGAGGGAAAAAGTGATCCGGCTGAAAAGGGTACTGGGACAGGTCCAACGGCTCAATGGTGGCCTTGGGAATCATCGATTGAATTTTTTCCTTCTGGTCATCGGTCAAGACGATTTGGATTCTGCGGTCATCTGCATGCTGTATGTCTTCCTGAGAAATTTTCCACTCGCTGAATTTGCGGGTATTCAGGAATTCTCCATTGAGGTTGATGATGTAGGTGAAGCCGAGTTCGTCGGGATTATTTGCTTTTTCGCCATTGATGTGAACCTGGCGATCAATAATTTCCAGAGAATCTCCTCCTTTGGCTACACATCGCTTGATGTAGAAGTCCGTCTTGTCCAGGGGGCGGTGGACGAAGGGGTATCGGCGCTGATAATTGTCCAGATTTCCGGACCTTTTGGCCTGACCGATATCTATGGTTCGCGAGGGCAGTATAAATACTGAATCGCCGACCGGCCAATTGAAAACGACGGGGTCATTTCTTTTTACCTTATTGATCGCGGGGAAGCGAAAATAGGGGAGAGAGGGCCATTTCAAGTAGGACTCCGTTTGCAGGATCGGGATGCGATTGTGGAGAAGTGGAAATTGAGCAATGGTCATTGGTGTTCGCATTCCGTAATGGACTTTACTCACAAATAAATAGTCTCCCACCATGAGAGAATCTTCCATGGAAGAAGTGGGGATGGTATAGGCTTCGATGAGAAACATCCGGATAAAAGCGGCGGCAAAAACGGCGAAGATCAGTGATTCGCCCCATTCTCTGGCGCTGGATTTCTTATAGGGATTTTTGTTTTTGAGTTTTTCAAACTCGTACTTCTTTCCTTCTTCGAGCGCGGCCTTCATTTTCTCCTGATAGTCTTTTTCCAACTGAACTGAAGGACCTTTGTAGGCTTTGGGCCGATTTTTTGCCAGCCAGAGGAAGTAAAACGGAGCACCGACAACGGCTAAAAACGAGTGCTTGAATTTTAATTGTCCAAAGGAGCGCACCATTTCAATGGCCAGATTGGCGTAGATAAAAATATTGACGATGGGGAATAACAGCCACCAGGCATAATTTGGAGAGCGCCCGACGGCAGCAGCCCAGGCTCCAAAATTGACTCCCGGAATCCATCCCTTTTTTGCCGGAATACCGATGAGCGGAAATAAAAGGGTGAGCGAATAACTCAACAGGAGGTAAATGACAATGAGGAAAATTAAAAGACCCATAGTAATCCGTTTTTAGTTCTGCAAAGATAAAATTTACAGTAAAAAGCCAGCGTCGGGATGTGAAGTATTCAGTGAAAGACAAGGTCAAAGGTACCTTTACCCGACTTATTTCTCGAATCTTTCTGAAATTGTGGTACATCCTGAAGATAGATCGCTTAGTAGGCGTGCATTCTGGAAGTTAATTTACAATTTTGCCATCACGCGTTCCAGCGTTTCAGAAACATCATTTATCCATTTTTTTACGTCCCGGGGATCGCCATTTTCCTTCGGGAAGTTCTCAATTTGTCTGATGGTTCCTTTGATTGAACTGATATTCAATTGGTCGATGCTAGGTTTTGCCTTATGGGCTGTTTTTCCTGCCATTTCCCAATCTTCCTTCTCCACGGCTTGCTGGAAATTATCAATCGTTTCTCGTCCCAATTTCTTAAAAATCTCTAACATTTTATTGATGAAGTCCTCATCTCCCCGGGCGATTTGTTGCAGGGAGTCCAGATCATACAGCTTTGGGTTACTCATTTATTTTTTGTTTTCGTTTGTTTTCTTAGATAGTATTTGATTCGTTGCAGTAATTCGCCTTCTTCAAATGGCTTGGTCAGGTAATCGTCCATGCCAGCTTCCAGATAGGAGTTGATATCTTCTTGAAATACATTGGCGGTTAAGGCTAAAATCGGTTGCTCAAATTTCATTTTTTGTCTCATGACTTTTGTCGCATTTAAGCCGTCCATAACGGGCATTCTAATATCCATGAGAACTAAATCCACCGGATTCGACTTTGCTTTTTGGATGGCTTCTTTTCCATTCGTCGCCTCCAGGACTTGACAGCCGAGAGAAGAAATACTTTGATGTGCGATAAATCGGCTCATCTCATTATCCTCAACGATTAATATGGTTTTCGTTTCAAACTCCTCTTTCGCATTCTCTTGAGATGTAGGGGGATTTATTGTTTCACTATCATCTGCTAAGGGCAATTTCAGGCCAAAGGAGAATTGCGTGCCTTCCCCCTTTTTACTCTTGATTTGGATGTCACTATTCATTAGCAGGGCCAGATCTCTAGAGATGGTCATTCCCAGCCCTGTGCCCGTAAATTTTTTGCTCCTTTTATTGTGCTCTTGTGAAAATTTATCGAAAATACTCTCTACAAATTCATCGGAAATACCTATTCCGGTGTCAGTGATTTCAAACATGATCGTTTGATGTATTTCATTTGTCTCGGTGGGCCAAACTTTGATATTTATGCTGCCTTCCTCCGTAAACTTGATGGAATTGGAGACTAAATTGATTAAGATTTGACGAATTCTCGCTTCATCCCCTATCAGACGGTGATGGAGATTAGGATCTATATCCGTATTGAGTTCTATGTCGCTGTTTTTGGCTTGTGGAAGCAACATTTTGCTGAGATCCTGGACCATTTGAGATACGGAAAAAGGACTTTCCTCTAAGGTGAGCTCTCCCAGGTCAATTTTTGCCATGTCTAATATGTTGTTGAGAATAGCAAGTAGGTGTTTTGCAGCTGAACTACTGCTTTCTACGTAGTATTTTTGACTGGGACTGAGTTCTTCTTTGGATAGCAGGCGAACCATACCAATAATCCCATTGAGAGGAGTTCGGATTTCGTGACTCATATTGGCCAAAAACAGCTCTTTGGCGTGAGCAGCTTGCTCTGCGAAGGTCTTGGCTTTGGCTAATTTGCGCTCCAGACTTTTTTGTTGAGAAATGTCGAGATGGATATGGATGGCTCCTGTTTTTTTGCCCTTATCATTATAATTGGGAGCCTCACTGATGAGCCACCATCTCTCTTTTCCTTCTTTATCCCATCCTTGTACTTCCTGATTCCCCGGTTGATGATATTCATTTCCACTGCTCAAAAGGTCACTGTTATCCAGTTTTTGACAATACGAAAGCAACTCGGGGACTTTTTTGCCGGTGAGTTCTATAAGTGAGAAGCCGGACATGTCGCAAAAACTTTGGTTGGCAAAAAGGACTTTGTCTTCGTCGTCTACTTCGACAAGTCCCAGATTCATATTGAAAATAATATTTCTAAACTTCTCTTCTTGCCATTTGAGTTGCCGTTCCCATTTGAATCGATCCTGGATATTGATGAGCATCTGAGAGAATAAGTACAACAAGGTTTCCTCCTTTTCCGAGAATTGATCGCAGAGTTGAAAAAAGTCAAAACCGATGACTCCCTGGAGCTGTCCCTGAGAAACGATAGGAATCATAATAATAGAGCGGAGGTCCTGTCTTTTCAATAGTTTTTTAACTGCGGTATATTTCTGTGATATTTCATCCACATCGGAAATAAATAAGGCCCTCTTTTCTTTCATGTAGTCTAAAAATGGCCACAAATCTTCAATGGGTATTGTATTGATGAAAAGTTCTTTGTAGGATATGTTCTCTTTCCTCCATTCATACTCTTTTGAAAAATGCCCGCTGTCAGCATTTAAATCGAAAATATAGCCTCTGTCGGCATTGACAAAAACGATCAACTCCTTGAGCGATTGTTGAATAGCATCATCGACTTTGTCTAAATCGAGTTTGATGAATCGCGTAGAAATGTTTATCAGGATTTCCTGCAAATCCATTTCCTCCTTGAGGCGCTTTTGCACTTTGAATTGTGCGGTGCGATCCATGACTACGCAGTCCAGTCTTACGGGTTCATTATTCTTATTGTAAATCAATTTTCCCCTGTTTCTCACGTACTTGATTTGACCGTCTTTGGTGATGACCTTGTGTTTTAAGTTGTATCTCCCTTCCTTTTTGATTTTATTGAGAATGGTAAAGGGAATATTTTTGTCCTCCGGTGGAATCAATAAATCCCACCAACTAGGGGTGGAGATGAGTTGGTCAATGTCATAGCCCGTCAATTTTTCCGCCGAAGGTGTGATGAAGTTTACCTTGAAATCAGGGATATTCATGGTCCACACTACATCGCTCATTTCGTGAAAAATACTTTCGAGCTGTTGAGTTTTATTGCGTAGCTGCAGCTCGGCCATTTTCCTTTTCGAAATATCGCGAGAATTAGCGATTACAAATCCTTTGCCCGAAACCTGAACATAGCGCACGGTTACTTCTACCGGAAACTTTTTTCCCGTGGTATGGTGCAGGTTGATACTGTCGAGAGTCATGAATTTTGCCTCGCGAATTTCTTTCAAATGCTTTTGCCATTCCTCCTCAGAGCTAAACAGTGAATTAAAGTCGGTCACCTTGTAGTTCTTGGCCTCCTCCGGCTGAATACCCAGTCTGTCTGCAGCTATTTTATTTACATATTGCATTTGACCGAACTCGTCCACGACGTGGAGAGCATCGGAGGTGTGATCGATAAATGTTTGAAGTAAGGTGAGTTGTTCCTCTTTTAAGCTACTCAGTAAAAACTTGCCCGCCTTATACAATAAGTGCTGCAATTCCAGTTGGAAGGTCTTTTGGAAGATTTTGGTCGGAACGAGCATTAACATTCCAAAGTTAGCCATCGGGAAAATCACCATTTCTCTTCCCCCTACTGTTTTTTCAATGCATTTTTGATTTTTAGTGGCAAGGCCTTCTTTAGCAAGCTTTTGAAAAGAGGCCCACAGGCCGGTGCTGCGTGTTTTTTCGGGAATGCATATTTCTATTTCGTTGGGTCGAATGATTCCTCCGATCGCACATTCCAGCTTTCGCATATACAGGGATAGTATCTTTTCGGTCAGTTGCTCTACCGTCCCATCCATGGGTTGATGGATCGCCAACTCCAGCAGTATGTCTCTATTTATTTCTCTCTGTTCCATTGGGTCAGAACTACTGTTTTGTTAAATCCTTCTAAGAAGGAATTGCCCTTATTGGCGATTTCCCCCAAACTGAGGATGCCATTCAATTCCTTTTGACCTGAAAATGCTTCTAGCTCATTTTGGAACTGCTCACCGAGAAAAGCTTCTCTACCGACACACTCAAATAATAAATAACTACTATCCGGCCCCATGTCTTCTGATTGGGCTTCTTGGTTAGCAGTTTTCGCCGCTTGAATGAGGTCTTTATTGGTGGAATGCATGATCCGAATATAAGAACCTTCCTCCAGATCTTCATTAATCATCAGTTCTCCATTCTGAATTTTTATCACATCTCTAATGATGGGTTCAGAATTCAGGCGGATCATCCCGATGGGAAATCTATGGAGTAAAGAAGATAAATCATCAGTTGTAGAAAGATCCCCCACTACTTCTTGCAATTTTTTTCGGTACACTTCCGATGCCTTTTGTCTATCCAATTCTGCGATCTTCTTTCCATTGGCGCTCGTTACCTTTAATGGAGGGCTAGCCGGCGTCCATCCATGAGCAAAACCCATGGAAATCTTTTCAGAGAGAACAGCAATTACAGCCGAATCATCGTACAGCCCCGAATTGTGATAAATAGAAGAAGCTGGACTGTAGTTTTCCACACCGGCTTCAGCACCTATATATTGTACGTCCTCTCCGTACCGATCAAAAACACTCTTTAACAATTTATTTTTTCGTGTAGATGAGTTGCTGATTAAACAGAAAATCGTGTTAATTCCTTCTTCCAGGGATGGAATCTGCGCCACTTGCTGATCTATAGAATTCGTCGATAAGTCAATCACTTTCGTTTGCACGGCAGAGTCTAATGTGTGAATTAAAAACCCCTGGTGAAGTAATTTTCTTTTGAAAATAAGTCCGGGAAACAAACCACCCAAAAGCACTTTTGGAAATCTACTGATTACTCTCTCCAATGGATCGAATGGAAGATGTTCATTCTCTGCCTGAAATACTAGCACGCCGTGGACGCGCTCCTGATCCTTTAATTGTTTTAAGGTGATCTCTAGTTCTTCGATGTCCCTGGCATAGAACTGTCTTCTCATTTACTTCTCTGTTTTGATTGAACCGTCTTTGAGCAAATTGTATATCGTCGATTTCCCAATGTCTAATTTCTTGGCTGCTTGTACCACATTCCCATCGCATTTATTTAAGAAATAGCTAATAATATCATTATTGTACTCTTTTAGTGATTTTTCATTAATGGTGAAAAAAGGCTGATTCGTCAGTTGCGAAAATGTCAAATCGCTATCTCGAATCGTCCCATCATCTTGCATGACACAGGCCAACTCGATGGCGGCCTTCAGTTCTCTTACGTTGCCAGGAAAGGCGTAATCCTTCAATTTCTTTTTTGCCTCCTGCGAAAGGACGGGGCGCTCCACTTTGTTTTCCTCTGCGAACTCGTCGATAAAATGCTTGGCCAAAATCAATACATCATTATCGCGTTCTCGCAAAGGCGGAAGCTCAATGGGTAATCCTATGATTCTAAAATACAAATCCTCTCTAAAATTACCTGCCTGTACCTCCTCTGACAGGGTTTTATGAGTCGCACTGATCAAGCGAATATTGATGGGTATGGTCTTATTTCCTCCTACGCGTACTACTTCTCTTTCCTGTAGCACGCGCAATAATTTCGTTTGAAGAGACAAGTCCATTTCAGCAATCTCATCGAGAAATAGCGTCCCGCCATCTGCTTCCTCAAACTTTCCCTTTTTCATTGAAGCAGCTCCTGTGAATGCTCCTTTTTCATGACCGAATAGCTCGCTTTCCGCCAGATCTTTCGAAATCGCACCCATATTGACGGCGACAAAGGGTTGCTTTCTGCGCGTACTATTAAAATGTATAGCCTTGGCATAGACCTCTTTTCCCGTACCGGTCTCTCCGCTCAGCGAAACATTGATATTGGATTGAATCGCCTTTTGAACCAGAGTGAATGTCTTTTTTATGGCCTGACTCTGGCCTATAATTTTCCCCTCAAAATCGTACTTTACCTCTAACTCTTCCCGGAGTTTTTCTACCTCCTCTTTTAGCGACAGATTTTCCCTGATGTTCATGATGGCCTTCCAAAGAATATCCTTGGCGTGCTCATCCTTAACGATGTAGTCTTTGGCCCCCGACTTCAAGAGATTCACCGCTACTGAAATTTCCTCCTGACCACTAATTACAACAATAGGCAGATTGGGTTCTATAGACAAAAGTTCCTCTATGAGTTTCTTCCCATCTATATCCGGCAGGCCATAATCCATACAAACCAAATCCGGTTTCTTGTGGAGGGCACTGAGTATTTTTTTCCCCGAAGTAAATAATTCCACCTCGTAGTCGGGGTTAAGTGACAAGTGATGACGGAGGATATTTCCATACCACTCATCGTCTTCGACTATAAATATTTTAAAATTAGAACCTTTCATATTGACTTTCCAAGCAAATTTCGACCGATGAGCAACCAGCACCCAAATGGATAATTAAAAGTAACGGATATTTATCTATTAAACAAGTATTGTCGCCTCTACCACTTTTTCCTCCGCCCAACATGCACTTTACTCAATGCCATCCATCTGCAATTATTTTTTGAAAAATCCAGAGCTGAGGTTTATTTTCTCATGCCATTTTTTTATTTATAATTTGGGCGTGCCCCCTCGCTCGGCCTTCGGCCGACTCGGGGTCGGTCCCCTCCGGAGTTCCGTGCTCGAGAGGCGTAAAATTTTACGCCTCTTCTTCGCACCGCACCGCCTCAGCGGTGCGCCCTCCGGGCACCTCACGCTTGCGGCCTTCGACCGACGAAGCACGAAGTGCGAAGGCAGTTTTCGACCGACGAAGCACAAAGTGCGAAGGCAGTCTTCGCCCTGCCGAAGCCTATGGCGTAGGAGGGCTTCGACCAACGAAGCTGCGCACATTGACCAACGAAGCTTTGAAAAAGCGTAGTTGGTGTAGCGTAGTTGGTCCGGCTGCTTTCCCAGCACGTATGTTTCTACCTAAATTCAGTTGTCTGCCGTTATGCAGCTGGAAGAGGGTGCCCCATCTAAATGAAATGATATTTCTACTGCTACAATACCTTATCGCGGAGGTGACATAAAAAGCATTGGCATCAGCAAGGCGGGATATCTGTGGAATCGGAAAAGAAAGAAATTACCTGAAGGCTACTATTCGCAAGGCGTGTTGACAAGCTTTTTTATTTCTCTTGGATTGGCTCTCGCGCCTGCATTGACTATTACAGTGACCCAATGTTTGCGTCTCTACAAATCGAAAAGGAACTTACATTCCTAAGTTTCAACTCCGATTCATTCGTCAATCTCCAAACCATCATCAAACATGCCGGATAAGGGATCTGAAAACTGAAACTTTTGCTCCACAATTTCTCTTTCAATCACATGAAAAGTGCTCAGACCATGCAAAATGAGCTCCATGCCGATGGCAATGTCTTTCGCATTATCAAAATGATTGATTTTCGCCAGAGCCTCCAGACCGGCCACTTTGGATAACTTTTTCAGGTATTTTGCGTGCCCATCGTCATTCAATAATTGAATTTGATTGCCATCCTCAAAGTAGTTCTTTATATCGACATAGGGGGATTCGGCACCCTGTGGTGCGCTATCGGGATTCTCGAAGTTCATCAAAAACAAGTCCTGTAAAGCGGACTCTATAATGGATAGTGCCACTTCATATGGACCATTTTGTTCCCCCTCGTACACCAACTCTAATTTGCCTGTTATCGATGGAATGATACCCCAAAAGTCAGTGATGCGTGCTGTTGTCGTTTTTTCTTTTTGTAGGATCATTCTTCTTTCCGCTGTGGAGTATAAATTCTCTAATGCTGATATACTCATTCGGGCAGAGACACCGCTGTTCTCATCAACATACTCACTTTCTCTGGCTTTAAAGGCGATGAGCTCTATGAAGTCCTCCAAAACTGCAGGAACATATACTTTTGCCTTTCTCTCTTCACTAATTCTCGCTTCCTGCCGCGTGATTGACTTGGCGATCTCCAATGTCTTCGGGTAGTGGGTCAGAATTTGACTTTCAATCCTGTCTTTCAGAGGAGTTACAATAGATCCTCTATTTGTGTAGTCTTCGGGATTCGCTGTGAAAACAAACTGAATATCCAGTGGCATCCGCAGTTTGAATCCTCGAATTTGAATGTCTCCTTCTTGTAGTATATTGAAAAGCGCCACTTGAATTCTCGCTTGCAAATCCGGGAGTTCATTCAATACAAATATGGATCTGTGCGATCGGGGGACTAATCCAAAATGAATGACTCTTTCATCGGAGTAAGGCAACTTGAGTGTCGCCGCTTTAATGGGGTCCACATCCCCGATTAAGTCCGCTATGCTCACATCTGGAGTAGCGAGCTTTTCTACAAAGCGCTCTGACCTGTGAATCCATTGAATGGGCGTAGCATCTCCCTGCTCATCGATCACTCTTTGCCCTTCGCTACTGATGGGAGCGATGGGGTCATCCATAATGTCGCTGCCTGAAATACAAGGTGTATATTCGTCTAGCAACTCTACAAGTAATCGAGCGATTCTGGTTTTGGCCTGACCGCGAAGACCCAATAACAACATATTGTGTCCCGACAGTATAGCTCGCTCCAAATCGGGAATTACGGTATCTTCAAACCCCTTTATTTCTGGAAAGGGTGACTCTCCGGCCTCTAATTTTTTTATGAGATTATTTCTCAGTTCTAATTTTATGCTTTTGGGCTCGTAATTTGTTTTTTTAAGTGCGCCTAAAGTGCTGGGTCGCGTCATATTTTATGTTTTTTTTCCTTTGTTTTTCTTGTAATCCATGAATACGAATTGGCCCACACCTTCGGGTGAGCTGTAGAAAGCTTTTCCGTTATTAGCTTTAGTAAATTGATCTATAAACTGCATGAGGTAGGGATCGCGCGCAATCATAAAAGTGGTTATCGGAATATTCGACTTTCTACATTTATACGCTAAACTCAGCGTGCGATTAACGATTTTTTGATCTAATCCAAAGGAGTTTTTATAGTACTTCTTGCCAATTTTTAGACAGGAGGGCTTCCCATCGGTAATCATCATGATTTGTTTGTTGGGGTTTCTTCTCTTTTGCAGGATGCCCATAGCTAAATCAAGACCGGCCACTGTATTGGTATGATATGGACCAACCTCTAAATAGGGGAGGTCTTTCACCTGAACTTCCCAGGCGTCATTGCCAAAGACCACAATGTCCAGGGTGTCTTTAGGATAACGGGTATGAATCAATTCAGCCAGTGCCATGGCTACTCGCTTGGCCGGAGTGATGCGGTCCTCTCCATAGAGAATCATGGAGTGAGAAATATCAATCATCAAAACGGTGCTGGTTTGTGATTGATGTTTGGTTTGTCTTACTTCTAAATCTCCCTGCCCCAAATGAAATTGATCGATTCCGTGATTGATCTGGGCATTTCTCATCGATTCAGATAAAGCGATGTCCTCTGTATTATCTCCAAATTCATAGGGCCTCAGTCCATCATCTGATTCAAAGCTTCTTCCGGTAAAATTCGTGTCGTGATTCCCAATTCGCGTTTTCTTGAGATCGTTAAAAATATCATCCAATGCTTTTTGTCGCAATGCCAGTTCTAACTTTTGAGTCGGCACCCCTCCATTGAGTCCACGACCTCCATTTTCATCAGTGAGAAACCCTTTTTTCTTAAGATCCTCGATGAAGTCTCCAATTCCGTAACTTTCATCCGTCAGCTGATGCTTGCGATCCAGAATAGTCAGCCATTGTATCGCCTCATTGGGATCACCCGCCGTGTACATCAGCAACTCCTTAAATATTTCTAGTAATCGGTCAAAAGGAGTGCCGGATTCTTTCTCACCTGTATATTTGTTAAATCTCCAACCTATCATGTAATACTCAAAGGCTTTTTATCAAAAATAGTTCAAGTCTTGTCGAATCTTATAGATATGACCGGATACCTCAAAACGAGACAACGAATTTTGATGTGCAAACCGATATCTGTGAGAAGGTGGGGCAGTGGGCAAAGATTTTACGAATGTGCCTTTCAGGACGAATTAGTCTACAGGCAGCTATCACCCGAAAAACACAAGTGCTTTACGCCCTGCGGGATGAAGCTTTCACTGTCCATCGGTCAATTCGAATTGTTTTAGGATTTCACCCCAAAAAGCAATCATCCCCCTCATTTTCAGCAGAGCAGGATGAATAGATAACTATCTTGAAGGTTAAGGACAACTGGGCTTTGAACGCACCCTCACATTTGTTTTGCGTTGTGAAAAGAAGTGTCTCTGCGAGCCCTATTTCATTTCAAAAGTTTCCTTGCCCGTTCGATGTCCTTTATTGTAAACTTCTATCTCATATAATCCTTCCTGAAAGGAAGCATTGGGTTTCCATTCCATACAATATCGATTTGGCTCACCCTGGTAATCAACTTCGATGTTTTGTGTATATCTGACCTCCTGACCATCCTCGGTTTCGAATACGCCGGAACCCAATGCATTGATCGCTATGGTTTCTCCAACGGGATTGATGATTCGGATGAAAAAGTTTTCTTCCCCTTTTGGTGCCACCCGATTAAAAGTAGTTTGGAAGCAAATTTTCAGCACATCGATATTGTTCGCTTTTCTTCGGCTTCTGTGTTTTCCACCCCGGGAAACTTTAAACCCCTCGGCCTCGATTTTTTCCACTCGAATCACTGAGGCCAGATCTACTTTCTCTGCTAATCTTTTCTGCTGTTTTCTTAATTTCATCGCAGATGATAAAAGTGTGTCCTTTTCCTCTTTCAGTCTCTGTTTCTTTTTTTCTTCATCTGTTACTCTAATCTCCAGACTCTTATTCCTTTCCTCGAGGCTGAGGTTCTGGTTCGCTAAAGCCTCTTTCTCCTCGTACAACTGCTCCATTTCTCCTAGATATTGGTCGATATTCGACTTCATCTCCTCCAGCTGCGATTGCGCCTCTCTAAATCTCCCTCTATCCACAATCAATCGATCAATGGAATTTTTCTGTTCCTGAATCTTTTCCTTCTGGTCTTCAATGATTTGATTGAGTTCCTCGTTGTCTGACTTGAGATCATCTAGCTCAGATAAGGCTTCGTAGTACTCTTCATCCAAATCGTTCTTTAAATTGGTGACCTCTTCGAGTTCTTGTTGTTGCTGTTGAATGATCTTGTCCTGATTGTATTTGTTATACATCATATAGGCATTGACCAGCAATAACAGCATGATGGCAATGATTGCGATGACAGTGAGTTTGTCTCTATTGGATTTTTGACTCATATTTTCTTGATATACATCTTTTGGTAAAGATTCAAAAAAAAGCGGTATTAATCAGAATATTGTACTCATTTTATACTTAACTCCCTCTAAAACTGAAAATTATTCAGCTTTTTCTTTTATTTGTATAAAGAACTATAAAAAGTGAAAGAAAGTAGAATATTATTTCTCGATATTGAAACCGTATCCGGAAAAGCTGAGATGGAGGAGCTTCCGGGGCGTCTTCAAGCGCTGTGGAGAAAGAAATCGAGACGATTTTTGAGTCCAGAACTAAAGAATTTGCCTGAAGAAGAGGTGGACTGGAATGAAGTGTACAAAGAGCGGGCAGCCATTCTTGCAGAGTTTGGAAAGATTATTTGTATTTCGGTGGGATTTCTTGTTCCCGGCGAGTCGGGTGATTTTGTCATGCGAGTCAAGAGTTTTGCCGGAGATGATGAGCAAGCCATTCTGAGTGACTTCGCCCAATTGGTCAGCGACTCCTTTTCCGATCGAAAATTTCAATTTCTCTGTGGACATAATGTAAGGGAATTTGATTTGCCCTACATTGGTCGCCGCTTACTGATTCATAACATGCCCCTGCCGGATGCGCTCAATTTCCAGGGAAAAAAGCCGTGGGAATTGAAGCATATTATCGATACATTAGAACTCTGGAAGTTTGGAGACTTTAAACACTATACTTCCCTCGATTTATTGGCCGCTATTTTCGACATCCCATCGCCGAAAGAGGATATCGATGGAAGTCAGGTGGGAAAAGTCTATTGGGTAGATCATGATGTAGATCGAATTTCCAGATATTGCGAAAGAGATGTGTGGGTGACGGCAGCGGTGTACCTCAAATTACAAGGTCTGGATTTCCCCTCAGAAGATGATGTCGTTTACACTTAAAAGCAATACAATACAATGCCCAATCACAAAATCTCTCCATCACTACTCTCTGCTGACTTTTTGCATCTGGAGCGCGATATCCAGATGATCAATGAATCCCGGGCCGATTGGTTACATCTGGATGTCATGGACGGCAATTTTGTCCCCAACATTTCTTACGGAATGGATATTATCAAAGCGGTCAATGAGGCCTGTACTCTCCCTTTGGATACTCACCTTATGATCGTCGAACCTGAAAAGTACGTCAAACACTTTGTAGATGCAGGAGCAGATATATTGACCGTTCATCTGGAAGCCTGCACTCACCTGCATCGAACGCTTCAATCTATTCGTGAGCAAGGTGCCCAGGCAGGCATTGCTATTAATCCACATACGCCCGTCGAAATGGTCTTCGATGTACTCGAAGACACAGACCTCGTTTTGATTATGTCAGTAAATCCGGGCTTTGGCGGTCAGAAATTTATCTATCGCACTCTGGATAAAATTAAAAGGCTCAAATCAGAAATTACGACGCGCAATCTTTCAACGCAGATTGAGGTCGATGGGGGGGTGGGGCTTCACAATGCCCAGAAAGTCCTGGAAGCCGGAGCTGATGTTTTGGTCGCTGGCAGTGCAATTTTTAAGACAGAAAATCCCACACAAA
Source organism: Saprospiraceae bacterium (assembly GCA_041685645.1). GTDB lineage: Bacteria > Bacteroidota > Bacteroidia > Chitinophagales > Saprospiraceae > JAWLFI01. The sequence goes on from JAWLFI010000019.1 coordinate 19,864, forward strand.
CCATCGAGAAGATGAAAAACATCGGAAAAGGTCTCTAAGTGAGTTTCCGCTCGTCCTGCTCTTTCATGGTTTTAGGGTATTTAATTCGAGAGAAGGTATAGTGTTTCGCTAAATTGTTTATCTTTGCAGTGCGAAAACCTCTGTTGTCAGCAGCGTCTGAGTAGAGAGGTATTCAATAACAAAAAAATATTCGCATGTCAGTAAGAATGAGATTATCTAGAAAAGGTAGAAGAAAACAACCTTTTTATCACGTTGTCATCGCCGATAAAAGGCGGTCCAGAGACGGTAAGTATATTGAGAAAATCGGAACCTATAATCCGATGACGAAGCCGGCGACCATTGACTTGGATCGCGATCGCGCTTTTGAGTGGATTCAAAAAGGAGCACAACCTTCCGATACCGTGAGAGCCATCCTGAGATTTAAAGGAGTATTGTATAGAACACACCTCGCGAAAGGAGTTTTAAAAGGCGCTTTAACTGAAGAAAAGGCCGAGCAGCTCTACATGGACTTTATCTCTGAAAAAGATGAAAAGGTTGAGGAAAGAAGAAAGAAGACCGCAGATGAACAAGAAGCACTTAGAGTGAGACTCTTTGGAGAAGCACCAAAACCGGAAGCAGACGAAGAGGAGTAAGTACAGCTGAACGAAATTCGGTTTTGCCTCCTCGCGATATATTTTACATTTTTTTCAACCTGATAGGGCTTAAAATCCTATCAGGTTGATTCATATTAAAACCTAGCTACATTATGGAACCTCTGAACCCAAAATATATTCAAGAACTCGATGCCATTGCCGAGTTGATTCAGAATTCTCCGGCTTTGGAACAGTATTTAGATGATGAAGAGGAAAGCTCCTACCGAGCTATGGCTCTTGAATTTGAGCCCCAAATTGAAGCATTGTATCAGGAGGTTGCAGACAAGCACCCTATGCAGATCATGGATATGGAAGATCGCATGCTCGATGATCGACTTGAGACCCTTTACGCTCCGCGTTTGCTAGGGTTTAATGTCTTGAGAGCAGTCGTCGATGACAACTATCGCTACATTCAGCCTCAGCCTTCTTTTCAAAAGGTGCTGCTTTATATTTGTACTTCACCCAATTTTGATATTGTGAAGAACCGAATTGGGCAGGGCGTGCAGATTGGCTTTGCTTTAAGTTCAGATATTTGGGTGACCAATATCATCCAGTCCGTAAAATTACAGCGCGTTTCCTCTTTCCTCAATGAACAAAGACAACGAAGATATAGAGATCTCGAAGAGCGAAAAGCCGGCTATCACAATTATAAGCGACAATTCGATAATCTGAATTTCTATACGGCGGAATTCCCTTCAAATGCAACGGAACTCAAGCTGTTTTATCCCAAACTGAAAAAGTTTATCGTCGAGCGCATTTTGCGCGAGAAGGACAATAGTTCTTTGGAGTCATATATCGTTGATTTTGTACGTAATGACGACTTGCCTGGTAGTCTGGAGTACATTTACATGTTTGGCCTGTTTATCAATTATCTCGAAGTGTCGCCCAAATCTCAAGCAGTGCTCAAAAAGCGCTTGAATATTGAGCGAAAGGATGTCGAAGGCTTTAATAATAACTACTTTATCTTCCTAAGGGATTTGCTCGATAGCCGATTACCCGTAACCTCGGATTGCGATCGCAGAGTGTCAGAGTTATTGGATAAATCCATCGAGGATGACTTGACGATGTATTACAATATGACGGATGTGATTCATAGTAAAGGCTACACCCACGATGATACTCAGAAGGCAGTGAGAGAATTCTTTTATGCCCACGACGGATTATCTACCATCAATGAGTGCTTGCGACTGGTCATCCTGAAGTATTTCAGATCGGTTGTAGATGAACTCGAGCCGGAAGACTTCAGAGAGTTCATGGAAATTTTCCCGGTTTTTGTCACCTACATCAATATTTTTCAAAACGAGAAATTTAGCCAGGCTGTCAAACATTTTACCATGGATTTTGCCCGTGCATTCAATAAAGTTTATACCGATAAAAGAGGTCGGGACTACCAGGACTTCAAGAAGTTTATTGTTCGTATGTTTACCGAACTCAACTTTATGAGTGAAAAGGATCTGAAAAACTTTTTCAAAACGAAACGGAAAAAGAAGCCAAAGACAACGGAATAACAATGTATAGCCACAAGCCATGTTAAAAGGATTATTGTCAGCTTTTTCAGCCTTCTTTTCCGTGATCCCCCACTTGTTCAAGGGCAAGAAAAAGATATTTTTCTTGATTCCGGGATTCGCCGGACTGCTCTTTACCGCTTTGTATGCCTATATCGCATACCACTATGCACCTCAGATAGGTGAAGCACTCATCGATTTTTTGTCCTGGCAAGACAGCTCGGATTACCAGACTTATCTGGCCACGACTTTTGCATGGATCAGCCTGGTGGCCATTTATCTCTTATTTTTCAAATACGTGGTATTGATCATCAGTGCTCCCTTTATGAGCTTTTACTCGGAGAGTATTGAGGCGGATATGAGTCCAAAGGGCAAGAGCTCTTCCTGGTCGTGGAAAAATATCATGACAGATATTTGGCGGTCGTTGAGAATCAATTTGAGGAATGTTATTCGCGAGGTATTTCTACTCTTATCCCTGTTGCTATTGAGCCTTATTCCCGTCGTTTCGCCCTTTTCCGGCTTTCTTATTCTGCTTGTTTCCGCTTATTATATCGGATTTGGACACATGGATTATACACTCGAGCGCCACCTGAATTATAAAGATACCGTTCAGTTTGTTCGCGATAACAGAGGAGTTGCTCTGGGCATCGGTTTAGGATACCTCATCATTTACGCCTTGCCCATTGCCGGGTTTTTTCTCGCCACTCCCATCGCTACAGCTGCAGCTACAAACGCCACAGTAAGCCGACTGAATGCCAGCTCTTCTTAATTTTTATTTGGGCGTATCGCCCAAAGGGCGACCAGGCTTTTCACCGCTATCGGTCGCC